>NZ_DATBUP010000042.1:0-8593 GCF_036515995.1 Pedomonas sp.
TTGTCTGCGGCATAAATTCCCTGCCAAATCCGTGGTGGATTGGTTGCCAGGTTTCATGAGGCTGCACTATAAGCCTCGCGCAAGACTCTAATCTGGGACGAAGAACTCATGCCGACTGCCGAACAGCTCCGGGCCAACATGGTGGAAAGCCAGCTGCGGACCAATCGTGTCATCAACGATCGCGTCGTGAATGCTTTCCGCACCATTGGGCGCGAGAATTTCGTGGCTCCCGAGCGCCGCGCCTTCGCCTATGTGGACGAGGACCTGCCGATTGCGCCGGGCCGCTTCCTCATGGAGCCCATGGTTCTGGGCCGTCTCATTCAGGAAGCCGCACCGGCGCCGGAAGAAAAGATCCTGCTGATCGGCTCCGCCACCGGCTACACCGCCGCGCTGCTGGCGCTGCTGGGCGGCAACGTGGTCGCGGTGGAAGACAATGCCGAGCTGATCTCGATTGCGCGGGAGCGTCTGGCGGATCTGGGCATCACCAACGTCTCGTTCGTCGAGGGTGCGCTGACCGCCGGTCATGCGGCCGACGCGCCCTATGATCTGGTGTTCATCGACGGCGCGGTCGAGGAAGTTCCGGCTGCCATCATCGAGCAGATGAAGGAAGGCGGTCGCCTTGCCGCGGTTCAGGTGCTGGGCGGCGTCGGAAAAGGCGTGATCGGCCGAAGGAGCGGGGGCAGTTTCGCCGTATTTGATTTCATGGATGCGGCAGTGCCGCTTCTGCCCGGGTTTGAAAAGCCGAAAACCTTTGTGTTCTGAACGCCTGCTGAGTTCCGAGTAACTGACGTGTTCTGAGCGTGGAGTGTCCGGCCGCCCGGCGTAGCAGGAGCGGCCCAACGGGGTGGCAAGGACTCTATTGTTTATGAAGTACCGCAAAGTGCTGCTTATGGCCTCGGCGATGCTGGCGTTTGCCCATGCGCCGGCGTCGGCGGAAACGCTGACGGAGGCCTTGGCGAAGGCTTACACGTCAAACCCGGATCTGGCGGCCCAGCGGGCGGCCCTGCGCGCGGTCGATGAAGACGTGGCGGCGGCCGTCTCCGGCTACCGCCCCAACATCAGCGGCCAGGCGGGGATTGACCGGGCGGACGAAAGCGGTTCGTCCGGCGGGGCCACCACGGCCAAGTCGGCCTCCGCAACCGTCAACCAGCCGGTGTTCCGCGGTTTCCGCACCCGCAACTCGGTCCGCGCGGCCGACAGTCAGGTGCTGGCCCAGCGCGAGCGCCTGCGCACCAGCGAGCAGACGATCCTGCAACAGGTCGTCACCGCCTACATGGATGTGGTGCGGGACGAGGCGGTGCTGCGCCTGAACCAGAATCAGGTGGAAGTGCTCCAGCGCCAGCTGGAAGCCAACCGCGACCGGTTCGAGGTAGGTGAACTGACCCGCACGGACGTCGCCCAGTCGGAATCGCGCCTGTCGCTGGCTATCAGCGATCGCACCGCCGCCGAAGGCGCGCTGACCGCCAGCCGCGAGGCCTATCGCCGCGTGGTCGGCCAGCTGCCCGGCACGCTCGATCCGGCACCGGAAGTTCCCATGCTGCCGCCCACGGCCGACGAAGCCATCGCTGTGGCGGTTGAGGAAAGCCCGGTCCTGCTCGCCGCCCGCTATGACGAGCAGGCCCAGCGCTACAACGTCGCTGTCAACAAGGGCTCCGTGCTGCCCTCGGTCGATGCCTCCGCAGGCGTGACGTGGCGTGACAACGGCGGCTTCTCGCGCAGCGGCCTCGACAATGACTTCCCCGGCACCGTCACGGGCAGCAGCGATCGCACCAGCACGTCCGTTGGCGCTACGCTGACCGTCCCGCTCTATCAGGGTGGTGCAGAATATGCCGCCGTGCGCCGGGCCCAGCAGATCCAGAGCCAGCGCCTGCTGGAGATAGCCGCTGCCGAACGGCAGGTGACGGAAGAGGCCCGCAATGCGTGGGAGCAGCTCCGCACGGCCCGCTCCACCATCCAGTCCGCCTCCGAGGCCGTTCGCGCCAGCGAGATCGCGCTCGAAGGCGTGACGCAGGAGCAGATGGTCGGCTCCCGCACCATCCTCGACGTGCTCGACGCCCAGCAGGAACTGCTGAACGCCCGCGTGTCGCTGGTCCGGGCGCAGCGCGACCAGTATGTCGCCGCCTACGCCCTGCTGGCCTCCATGGGCCGCCTGACCGCCGAGGATCTGGGCCTGCCGGTCGATGTCTATGACCCGACCGAACATTACAAGCGGTCGCGCGGCCGCCTCATCGGCTGGGATTGAGGTCGACCGGAGTTGTGATGCGTCTAGAGCAGCTTTCGAGCAGGGTGGCACACCCTGCGCTTAAGAAAGTGCGATCAACAAAGAGTTTAGAGCCGCGATCTGATGCAATCAGATCGGAAAGGGCTCTAATCGGGATTGATGACGCAGGCGCCGCGACGGTGTAAGGTCGCGGCGCACGTCTTTTAGGGGAACTGGGGCTGACGATGGCCGAGTCCAAAGAACCGACTATGGAGGAAATCCTGGCCTCCATCCGCCGCATCATTTCCGAAGAGGGTGAGGCGGTGCCGGAGCCTGCAAAACCTGAGCCGGCAAAGGCGGCAGAGCCCGCGCCCGCGCCCAAGCCGGAGCCGGTGTCCCAGCAATCCATCGATGACATTTTCGAAGACATCGGCGAGGAGGACGAGGACGTCCTCGAGCTCACCGAGTCCGTCGAAGCTCCGGCTTCTGTTGCGTATCAGCCCGAGGTTCCTCCCATGACTGAAAGCCTGGTCTCCGAGCAGACGGTGGCGGCCACCACCCAAACCCTTCACTCGCTCTCGGGCCTGCTCGTGCGCAATTACCCGGGCAGCGAGAACACGCTGGAAGGTGTGGTGCGCGAAATGCTGCGCCCCATGCTCAAGGAATGGCTGGACGCGAACCTGCCCGAGATCGTCGAGCGCACCGTCGCCCGCGAAGTCGCCCGCATCACCGGCCGCGTGGCTGGCGAGTAGGGGCGGGGCGTTAGAGTTCGCTCGCAAGCGTTTGATTTACAAAGTTATTTGAATAAAGGGCTCCGTGGGCGTTGGCACATGGGGCCCTTTGCGTGTTTGCCCGATTACCCGGGCTGCCTAGCGCTGTCTGCTGCCGCGAAATGCGCCATCTGGTCTGCGTGAGCCTTCATGAAGGCCGGGCGCGCCGTGGCGCGCGCCACATAGGCGCGGCAGGCAGGATAATCCGTCAGCCCGTCGAACCGGTCGACAAGGCGCAGCACATCCGCCATCAGAATGTCGGCAATGGAGAAGCGACCGGCCAGCCACTCGTGTCCTGCCAGTACCGGTTCCATGCGCTGAAGCCGAAGCGTCAGGAAGGAGTCCAGGCGTTTCCATTCCGGCGTATCATTGCTGAAACCGGAGAACACGAACAGCGACCATGGCAGGCTGGCCGCCTCCACGGAATTGAGCGCGGCGAACAGCCATGTCTTGGCCTCGCTGCGGCGGCGCGGATCGGACGGCAATAGCGCGTCACTGCGCTCTCCCAGATGCAGCAGGATTGCGCCGCTTTCGAAGATGGAGATGTCCCCGTCAACCAGCCACGGCACCTGCCCGAAGGGCTGGTGGGATATGTGCTCGGCACTCCGGTCGCCGAATGGCACGGTCTCGACGCGGTAGGGCAGGCCGGCTTCTTCCAGCGCCCAGCGCACCCGAATGTCGCGCACATGGCCCCGTGGCAGTTCGGGAACCCAATCGAAGGTGGTGAGAACCAGATCAGCCATTTCCCGCATCTCCCTCTGCTCACGCCGGTGCATCATCGCTTTCAGGATCCACGACAGGCAAGCCCGATCTCGCCAGCGGGCAAAGTCTAAGACTGCATCACCGTTTGGCGCAGGCTGCTGTCCCCGGTCTTTCCCTTCCCGGAACTTTCGCCTTATAGTTCACGCCAAAGCTTGACCTTTGAAGGGAAACCCATGTCCCGAATAACCGTGCTTGCCCGCCGTCTTGCGGCGGCTGCCCTGCTTGGCTCGGCGCTGACCGGCGTTGCCGCGGGCGCTGCGATCGCCGCCCCGGCAACTGCTGCCAAAACCGAAGCCCGTCCTGCATCGCGCGGCTTCACCGCGGCTGATCTCGTCACCCTCAACCGCGTGTCCGAACCGGCCCTCTCGCCGGACGGCAAGTGGCTCGCCTACGTGATGCGCGAAACCGACATGGCGGCCAACAAGGGCCGCACCGATCTGTTCGTGCTGGACCTGACCGCGAAGGGGGCGGAGCCGCGCCGCATCGCTGCCGATGCCACCAGTGACTCCGCGCCGCAATGGTCGTCTGACGGCCAGCACCTGTTCTTCCTGTCCAGCCGGTCGGGCTCCAGCCAGGTGTGGCGCTACACCTTCGCCAGCGGCATGGCCCAGCCGGTCACCAGCTTCCCGGTCGATGTCGGCGGCTACCATCTGTCGCCCGCCGGTGATCGCATCGCCTTCTGGGCGGACGTGTTCCCGGACTGCAAGGCAGACCTGGAGTGCACGGCCAGCCGCCATGCCGAGAAGGAGAATAATCCTGAAACCGGCAGGACTTATGACCAGCTGTTCATCCGCCACTGGGATACGTGGGCCGATGGCACCCGCTCGCAGCTCTTCACCGTCGCGCTCAGCGATGCCAAGGCCAGCGGCCCGGTCGCCCTCGTCTCGCAGGGCCTGATCGGCGATACCCCGTCCAAGCCCTTCGGCGGCGGGGAGGAGATCACCTTCTCGCCCGATGGCAAGACGCTCTACTTCGCCCTGCGCGAGGCAGGCCGCATCGAGCCGCTGTCGACGAACCTCGACATCTTCGCGGCGCCTGCGGACGGCTCGGCCGCGCCGCGCAACCTGACGGACGCGAACGACGCCACCGACACCCATCCCCGCGTGTCGCCGGACGGCAAGACGCTGGCCTATCTCGCCATGCAGCGCCCCGGGTTCGAGGCCGACCAGCTCACCCTCATGCTGATGGATCTGGCCACCGGCCAGACCCGGGCGCTGACCGGCAACTGGGATCGCTCCATCGCCAGCTTCGAGTGGAAGCCGGACGGCACCGGCCTCATCGCCACGGCCGGGGACGTGGGCAAGACCCCGCTGTTCCTCATCAATGCGAACACCGGCCGCGCCATTCCGCTCTACAGCAAGGGCACGGTCTCCGAGGTTGCCGTCGGCAAGAAGGACATCGTGTTCAGCGCCCACACCCTGTCCAGCCCGGCGGACTTCTTCCGCTTCCCGCACCGGGGCGTTCAGGCCGAGCAGATTACCCAGGTGAACAAGGACAAGCTCGCCGACGTCGCCATGGGCGAGTACGAGCAGTTCAGCTTCAAGGGCTGGAACGGCGAGGACGTGTACGGCTACCTCATCAAGCCGGCCAACTTCGATCCCTCGAAGAAGTACCCGGTCGCCTACCTCATCCACGGCGGCCCCCAGTCGACCTTCGGCAATGACTGGAACTACCGCTGGAACCGGCAGGTCTTCGCAGGCGCGGGCTACGCGGTGATCACCGTCGATTTCCACGGCTCCACCGGCTACGGCCAGGCTTTTACCGACAGCATCACCGGAGACTGGGGCGGCAAGCCGTTCGAGGACATCCAGAAGGGCTGGGCGGCTGCGCTTGCTAAGTATCCGTTCCTTGACGGCAACCGGGCCTGCGCGCTCGGCGGCTCCTACGGCGGCTACATGATGAACTGGATCGCGGGCAACTGGCCGGACGGTTTCAGCTGCATCGTCAACCACGCGGGCATCTTCGACAACCGCCACATGGCCTACGCCACCGAGGAGCTGTGGTTCACCGAGTGGGAGCACGGCAACAAGCCCTACCACGATGACCCGGACGCCTATGAGAAGTTCAACCCGGTTCACCACGTGAAGAACTGGCAGACGCCCATGCTCGTCATCCACGGCGAGAAGGACTTCCGCGTGCTGCTGGAGGAGGGCATCAAGACCTTCACCGCTCTCCAGCGCCGCAACATCCCCAGCCGTCTCGTGGTGTTCCCGGATGAGAACCACTGGGTCCTAAAGCCCGCCAACAGCATTCAGTGGAACCGCGAGGTGCTGGAATGGCTGAACCGCTGGACGTCGGGAGAGACTCCCAAGTCCGGTTCCGCAGCCACCACGGGCCGTTGATCGCGATCGGAAATAGAAGTTTAAAAACAAGGGGCTGTCGGGGTTTTCTCCGGCAGCCCTTTTGTTTTGTAGACGAGGGTGCAGAACCCGCCGGTCAGACGTTCCCCAAGGGGCGATGCCGGTGGCAGGATATCAGGGCAGGGCAGGCGCGTGCGGCTCCCACCCATCTGCACCGTGTTTTGACGTTGCGGATTTTTGTGAATAATTTAAATGGTTTGGGAGATCGTTACGCTAGGATAGATCGCGGCGGGCGAGTTGGTAATCGGCGGGGGATACGGCATGACGGAACCACGGACTGAATCCCAGTCAACGGTCATGGTGCGCCGTGAAGGCGACACCGCCATCCTCACCCTCAACTGTCCGCCCGGCAATGCGCTGGACCGGGTGGCGCTGGCGGCCCTGTCCCGCGCCGTGCGCCAGCTCGCCGAAGCGCCGCCCGTCGGCGGCATCGTTCTCACCGGAAGTGGAACCATGTTTTGCACGGGCCTGTCCGCGCCCTGTGTTGCCGCTATGAGCGAAGGCGGCCGGGAAGATCTGGCCCGCATCGTCGCCACTCTGGTTGAAGACATCCAGGCGCTGGAGACCGCCGTGGTTGCCGCCGTCAACGGCCCGGTGCACGGTTTTGGCCTTATCCTGTCGCTGGCGGCGGACGTGCGCCTGTTCGCGGATGATGCCGGGGCCAGCTTCGGCCTGCTCGATGCGGCAGGGGAAGTGGTATTCCCCAAGCTGGCGCTTGATCTGTTGGAGCGTGAGCTTGGCCCGGTCGCCGTGCGCCGCCTCAGCCTCAGCGATACCCCGTTCTCCTTCAACGAAGCCCTGTCCCTTGGCCTTGCCGAAAGCCTGGTTTCGCCCGCCGAGCTGCTCGCCGTCGCCATCGGCCGCGCGCAGGGCCTGGTCGCCCAGCCGGGCTTCCTCGCGCTCAAGTCGCTGCTCAAGGGGTGAGGGGGACCGGGCGCGGGGGCGTTCAATCTCGTCTTTCTAATCCGCTTCCCAAGCAGCCGGTTCGGGTGTAACCGCCAGCTCGGTTGTTCATCGTCGGGTCCATCTACATGCCGACTTCCGCCTACGCCGCCATCGGCCTGCTCATCGCCTCCAACGTGTTCATGACCTTCGCGTGGTACGGTCACCTCAAGTTCAAGGCCGCACCGCTGTGGACCGTCATCCTCATCTCGTGGGGCATCGCCTTCTTCGAATACTGCCTGCAGGTACCTGCCAACCGCATGGGGCACGCCACCTTCAGCGCCGCCCAGCTCAAGGGCATGCAGGAGATCATCACGCTCCTCGTGTTCGCCGTGTTCTCCTGGGCCTATCTGGGCGAGCCCATCACGGCGAAGCAGGCGGCGGGCTTCGTCCTGATCGTCGTTGCCGGCGTGCTCATCTTCAGCAAGTAGCCGCCCAACGAAAAAGCGCCGGGCCCTTGGGGCACCGGCGCTTTTTCGATCAAAACTGTGATGAGGCAGGTCAGGCCATGCGGGCCAGCGTCCCGTCCTTCAGCACGAAATGGTGGTACAGCGCGGCACCGATGTGGCCGATCGCCAGCGCCACGAACAACCAGCTCAGCGGGCTGTGGATCTGGCTGAACGCCAGCAGCCATTCGGTCTTCTCGCCGTTGCCCTCCACCAGTTGGGTGCCGAACATCTTGAGGCCATAGCCTGCGCCCAGCGGCCGGGCCATGCCCGAGAGCGGCATCAGCAGCATGCACAGGTACAAGAGGCCATGCCCGCCCTTGGCGAGGATGCGCTGGAGGCCCTCGTACTGCGGCCGCAGGCTGCTCTGCTTGATGCCCCACACCAGCCGCACCACGATGAGCGCCAGCAGCAGGATGCCGAGCGAGCCGTGCAGCGGCACGATGGTCTGGCCGATCCAGTGCTCGCCATCGTTCACCCGGTCGCCCAGTTTCAGGAACTGCAGCACGACCAGGGCTGCCATGGTCCAGTGAATCAGGCGGGTCAGGGTCCCGTAGCGGGTCGGCGTGTCCTTCAGCATACGCAAGTCTCCAGCAGCAGCTCTTCAGCAGGTCACGAGCCGCTCAAAGCGGCACGTCGTTACCGATCTTATACGAGTTTCTATACAGTTTTCCGTCGCACAAAAGGTCTTCGTGCCGGAAAGCGGTGCTGCCGCCGCTTTCCGGGCAGGTCCGCTGCGTCGAGATTCCCTTAATCCTTGTAGCTCGGGTCCATCCGGTCGAGCTTGCGCAGGAGCGCAGGCCAGGCGAGGAACTGGGCCAGCATGGCGATGTTGTCGCCGGTCGCCTGTCCGGCCACCTTCTCGGGCGAGCCCTGCGGCGGCGTGTAGAGCCCCTGCGGCCCGGCGGAAAGCGCCATCACTTGCGCCGCGCAGGCCCGCTCCAGGAAATACATGCGCAGGAACGCATCGCCCACCGTGCGCCCGACGGTCAGGGTGCCGTGGTTGCGCAGGATCAGCACGTGCTTGTCGCCAATGTGCTCCACCAGCCGCTCGCGCTCGTCCAGATCCGTCGCCACGCCCTCATACTCGTGGTAGGCGGTGTCCCAGCGCAC
>NZ_DATBUP010000043.1:0-14337 GCF_036515995.1 Pedomonas sp.
GCCGCAATTCAACAACGCGCAGAACAGTCAGATGACCTATGCGCTGGATGCGGCTTTTCAGCGTGCGGTGAACGACGATGCCATTCGCGTGATCGTGCTGCGCGGAGAAGGCAAGCACTTCTCCGCCGGCCACGACATCGGGACCCCGGGGCGGGATGTGACCGCCTCGTGGGACCGCAAGCACCTGCTGCCGGATCACACAAACAAGCCGGCGGCCGAGTTTCTCTACACCCGCGAGCAGGAAGTGTATCTCGGCATGTGCCGCCGCTGGCGCGACATCCCGAAGCCGACCATCGCCGCCGTTCAGGGCGCGTGCGTGGCCGGCGGCCTGATGCTGGCGTGGGTGTGCGACCTGATCGTGGCAACGGAAGACGCGTTCTTCCAGGACCCGGTCAACCGCATGGGCATTCCGGGCGTGGAATACTTCGCCCACGGCTTCGAGCTGCCGCCGCGCATCGCCAAGGAATTCATTCTGCTCGGCGAGCGCATGTCTGCCGAGCGCGCCTACAACTTCGGCATGGTCAACCGCCTCTCCACCCGCGAGAACCTGCTGGCGGACGTGAAGAAGATGGCCGACGAGCTGGCGAGCCGTCCGCGCCTTGGCAACTGGCTGACCAAGCAGTCGATCAACCACGTGGAAGAGCTGCGCGGCAAGCGCACGGCGATGGATGCGGTGTTCCACATGCACCACTTCGCCCACGCGCAGAACGACCTGACCTCCACCAACAGCCTGGGCGGCCTTGACGCCAAGTCGATGGCCTCGGCCAACAAGAAACAGGCGGGCGACAACTGATGGGCGAGCCGCTGCACACCATCATGGTCGAACGGCTGGGCTGCCGCTGGCCGATCATCCAGACCGCCATGGGCTGGGTTGCCGAACCGTCTCTGGTCATCGGCAGCTCCAATGCCGGCGCATTCGGTTTCCTCGGCGCGGCGGTGATGACACCGGACGAGGCCGAGCGGAAGATCCGCCAGGTGCGCGAGGGCACCGACCGGCCGTTCGGCGTGAACTTCCACATGTTCCAGGCGGGTGCGGACAAGATCGTCGAGTCCATTCTCGCCCACAAGGATCAGGTGCGCGCGGTCTCCTTCGGCCGCGGCCCGGACGCCAAGATGATTGGCCGGTTCAAGGATGCGGGCATTCTCTGCATTCCGACCGTGGGTGCGCTGAAGCATGCCCAGAAGATGGAGCAGCTAGGCGTTGACATGGTCAACGTGCAGGGCGGCGAAGGCGGCGGCCACACCGGCTCCGTGCCGACGACCGTGCTGCTGCCGCAGGTGCTGGACACGGTGAAGATTCCGGTGATCGCCTCCGGCGGCATGGCGGACGGACGCGGCCTTGCCGCAGCGCTCGCCTACGGCGCCGTCGGCATCGCCATGGGCACCCGCTTCCTGCTGACGCAGGAAAGCCCGGTGCCGGAGGTGACCAAGAAGGCCTACCTCAAGGCATCGACCGACGACATTTACGTGACCACCAAGCTGGACGGCATTCCGCAGCGGATGGTGCGCACGAAGGCGCTGGACCGCATCGAGCGCTCCGGCCCGCTGGGCAAGTGGCTGCGTGCGTTCGAGAGCGGCCTTGAGATGAAGAAGCAGACCGGCATGAGCTGGGGCGACGTGATCCGGATGGCGCGCGGCATGACCGCCCATGGGGCGATGCCGCTGTCTCAGGCGATCATGGCCGCCAACATGCCGATGATGATCCAGAAGGCCATCGTGCATGGCGATCTGGATAATGGCGTCATGGCCACCGGCGTGGTTGGTGGCCGCATTGCAGAAATTCCGACGTGCCAGGAGCTGGTCGATCGCATTGTCGCCGAGGCGCATGCGCGGCTGAACGCACTGGCCGCGCTGGGCTCGCAGGACACCGCGGCCCGGAACGTCGTAGCCTGATCAGGGGGAAGAGTACCATGCCGATTACGCTGAGCATCAAGGACAGGATTGCGGAAATCCTGCTGGACGTACCGCCCGTCAACGCGTTCAACACCGAGCAGTGGCTGCAGATCCCGCAGCTCATCCATCAGGCCTCGGCGGATGAATCCGTTCACGTCGTGCTGATCCACGCCACGGGCAAGGGTTTCTGCGGCGGCGTCGACATCAAGGAAATGCAGGCCTACCCGGAGCGCATTGCGCTGCTCAACAAGGGCAACTACCAGACCGTCAAGGCCATCCGCGAATGCAAGGTGCCGGTCGTCATTGCGCTGCACGGCTTCATCATCGGCGGCGGCGTGAACATGTCCGGCGCTGCCGACGTGCTGTTCGCCGCTGAGGGCGCCTATTTCTCGCTGCCGGAAATCGACCGCGGCGCCATGGGCGGCGCGGCCTACATGTCCCGCATGCTGCCCGTGCACAAGGTGCGCGCCAACTTCTTCTCCGGCGGCAAGGTGCCGGTTGAGGACGCGTGGCGTCATGGCTCCATCGAGAAGGTGGTGCCGCGCGAGGAGCTCTATGCGACCGCCCGCGCCTACTGCGAGGTCGTGGCAAGCAAGAGCCGCGTTGCCCTGACCATCGCCAAGGAAGCGCTGAACCTGATCGAGCCGACCGACCCGAGCGAGCACTATCGCATCGAGCAGGGCTTCACGCTGGAGATGTATGCGCACGAGGACAGCCAGAAGGCGCGTGACGCATTTGTTGAGACCAAAGGCACGGCGAAGTTCTGATGAACCTGACCTACACCCCCGAACAGGAAGCCTTCCGCGCGGAAGTTCGCGCGTGGCTGGAGGCCAATGTTCCGGCCCAGCCGCTGGAGCATTTCGATGCCAGCCGCGAGGGCTTCGAGCAGCACCGTGAGTGGGAGCGCACGCTGAAGTCCGGCGACTGGGGCATGGTGACCTGGCCGAAGGAATACGGCGGCCGCGGTCTCGACCTCATCCAGTGGCTGATCTTCGAGGAAGAATACTATCGCGCCGGTGCGCCGGGCCGCGTGAACCAGAACGGCATCTTCCTGTTCGGGCCGACCCTGATGGAGTTCGGCACCCACGAGCAGAAGGCCCGCTGGCTGACCGGCATGGCCAATGGCGATGACATCTGGGCGCAGGCCTGGTCCGAACCGCAGGCGGGCTCCGACCTTGCCGCGGTGCGCGCCACCGCCGTGCGCGACGGCGACGAGTATGTGCTGAACGGCCACAAGATTTGGTCGTCCCGCGCCGTGTTTGCCGACTGGGCTTTCGGCCTGTTCCGCGAGCCGGGTTCGGAGCGGCACAAGGGTATGTCCCTCATCGTGTTCCCGCTGAACGCGCCGGGCGTGACCGTCAACGCCATCCAGAAGATCAACGGCCACGTCGGCTTTGCGGAAATCTTCCTGGAGGATGTGCGCGTTCCGGCCTTCAACCGCATCGGTGACGAGGGTCAGGGCTGGCACATCTGCATGGCGACCGCCGGTTTCGAACGCGGCCTGATGCTGCGCTCCCCTGCCCGCTACCAGGTGGCCGCTGCAAAGCTGGCCGAGCTGTACCGCGCCAACGAAGCAACCGTTGATCCGGCCATCAAGGCGGACGTGGTGCGCGCGTGGATGAACGCCGAGGCCTATGCGCTGTCGATCTATTCCACCGCCTGCCGCCTGATCGCGGGCGGCAAGATCGGCGCTGAGGCCAGCACCAACAAGATCTTCTGGTCCGAGCTGGACATCCACCTGCACCAGACCGCGCTGAATATCCTCGGCCCGAAGGCGGAAATCCTCCCGCACGCGCCGGATGCAGGCCCGGTCGACACCTGGCTGGACGACTACATTTTCGCCCTCGCCGGTCCGATCTACGCCGGATCGAACGAGATCCAGCGCAACATCATCGCCGAGCGTATGCTGGGCCTGCCGCGCTGAGGAGAAGACACATGGATTTTACCTTCTCTGACGAACAGCGGATGTTCCAGGAAACCGCGCAGACGCTGCTCGGTGACACCTGCGCGCCGGAGCACCTGCGCCAGCTTCTGGCCAGCGGCAATCCGCGCGAGGACTCCCGCTGGAACGCCATCGTGGAGACCGGCCTGACGCTGGTGCTGCTGCCGGAAGAGGCCGGCGGCATCGGCCTGTCGGAAATCGACTTCCTCGCCATTGCCGAGGCAGCCGGTTACGCCGCCCTGCCCGAACCGCTGGTGGAGAGCGCGGGCGTTGCAGCGCCGCTGCTGGCAGCAGCCGGCGCGGGCGCAGACGTGCTTGCCGACCCGACCGCGACCATCGCCATCCAGCACCCGATCAACCCGTTCGTGGCGGATGCGGACACGGCAGCTGCGATCATTCTGGTGGACGGCACTGACATTCACCTCGTTCGCCGCGAGGACGTGACGCTTACCCGCCAGGAGAGCATCGACCCGTTCCGCCGCCTGTTCCGGGTCGACTGGACGCCGAAGGCCGAGACCAAGATCTCCAGCGACCCGGCGCTGCTGCAGGACGCGCTCGATCGCGCCGCCCTGTTCGCCGCTGCTCAGGGTCTTGGCTTGGCTCAGCGCTGCGTGAATCTGGCAGTGGACTACGCCAAGGAGCGCACCCAGTTCGGCAAGCCGATCGGCAGCTATCAGGCGATCAAGCATCACCTCGCCACCGCGCAGGTGAAGATCGAGTTCGCCCGCCCGGTGGTTCAGGCCGCCGCCGCCGATTTCGCCAACCGCGACGCCCAGAGCCGCGCCCGCATCAGCTCCGCCAAGTTCATGGCGCTGGAAGCGGCCGACGTTGCTGCCCGCACCGCCGTGCAGGTGCATGGCGGCATGGGCTACACCTGGGAAGTGGACGTGCACTTCTTCCTGAAGCGGACCCTGGGCCTTACCTACACCTGGGGTGACCCCGCCTTCCATCGCAACCGTGTTGCCGAGCGCATGTTCACCCAGCCGCTCGGCCCGGACCAGACTTTCGCCCGCGAGGTAAAAAATGCCTGAAGCCTATATTATTGACGCCGTTCGCACCCCCGTTGGCCGCAAGAAGGGCAGCCTTGCCCACCTGCATCCGGCGGATCTGGCCGCGCACCCGATCAAGGCGCTGGTGGGCCGCACGGGCATCGACCCGGCGACCGTGGAAGACGTGGTGTGGGGTTGCTGCGACACCATTGGCGGTCAGGCCGGTGATATCGGTCGTACCGCATGGCTGGTGGCGGGCATGCCGGAAGAGGTTCCGGGCGTGACCATTGACCGCCAGTGCGGCTCCTCCCAGCAGGCGGTGCACTTCGCCGCGCAGGGCGTGATGTCCGGCACGCAGGATCTGGTGGTGGCCGGCGGTTCGCAGGCCATGAACCGCATCCCCATCTCCGCTGCCATGATCGTGGGCCAGCAGTACGGCTTCGAGAGCCCGTTCATCGGCGCTGAAGGCTGGGACGCCCGCTACGGCACCGAAGAGGTGAACCAGATCAAGTCGGCAGAGATGATCGCCAACAAGTGGAACATCTCGCGCGAGGCCATGGAAGCGTTCGCAGTGGAATCTCACCGCCGCGCGGCCGAGGCCATTCAGAACGGCTGGTTCAAGAACGAGATCGCCCCCTTCGGCGATTTCACCACCGACGAGACGGTGCGCGCCGGCACCACGATGGAAGTGCTGGCAGGTCTGAAGCCGGTGAACGAAGGCGGTGTGATCACTGCCGGTGTCGCCAGCCAGAACTGCGACGCTGCAGCCGCGATCCTCATCGCCTCGGAAAAGGCCGTGAAGGAATATGGCTTGAAGCCGCGCGCGCGCATTCACCACCTCTCGGTGCGTGCCGCCAACCCGGTGTGGATGCTGACCGGCCCGATTCCGGCAACGCAGTACGCGCTGAAGAAGGCCGGCATGTCGGTGAGCGACATCGACCTGTTCGAGTGCAACGAGGCGTTCGCCTCCGTGCCGATGGCATGGATGCAGGAGCTGGACATTCCGCACGAGAAGGTGAACGTTCAGGGCGGCGCGATCGCTCTGGGCCACCCGATCGGCGCGACCGGCGCACGCCTGATGACGACCCTGCTCAATGCCCTTGAGCGCACCGGCGGCCGCTATGGCCTCCAGACCATGTGCGAAGGCGGCGGCCAGGCCAACGTCACCATCATCGAGCGCCTGTAAGGACTGCCGCCCATGCCGTGCTACGCCTACCAGGGTCTTGTTCCGGTCGTTGATCCGACCAGCTATGTTCACCCCCTCGCTTCGCTCATCGGCGACGTGATCGTGGGGCCGGGCTGCTTCATCGCGCCCGGGGCATCGCTGCGCGGCGACTTCGGCCGGATCATCGTGGAAGGCGACAGCAGCATTCAGGACTCGGTCACCGTGCACGCCAACACGCTGCGCGACACGGTGATCGGCCGGGGCGCAACCATCGCCCACGGCTCGATCATCCACGGCTGCCAGATCGGCGAGAACACGCTGGTGGGCATGAACGCGGTGGTGCTGGACAATGCGGAGATCGGGCCGGAGTGCCTGATCGCCGCCCTGTCCCTGGTGAAGTCCGACACCATCGTGCCGGCGCGCAGCCTGGTCGTGGGCAACCCGGCCAAGGTGGTCAAGACGTTCGAGCCGCATCAGGTGACGTGGAAGAACGAAGGCAAGGGCGAATACCAGCGCCTCGCCCGGGAAGCCCTGACGGACTTCATCGAGGTGACGCCGCTGGCGAAAATGGAAGACAATCGGCCGCGGCTGCGCTCGGAAGCGATTGCGGTGCGGCTGACCGGAGAGACGGCAGCCGAGCGCGAACGCCGCGCTGCGGAATAAGAAGCAAAAGAGGGAAGTGAAGATGGCGGGTATCTGCGAAGGACGGGTAGCGATCGTAACCGGTGCCGGCAACGGCCTGGGCAAGGCCTATGCGCTGGGTCTGGCTGCGGAAGGCGCGAAGGTCGTCGTCAACGACCTCGGCGTCGGCACGCACGGCGAAGACGGCGCGTCCAAGGGCGCGGCCGAAATGGTGGTTGAGGAAATCCGCGCCAATGGCGGCGAAGCGGTTGCCGACACCGGCGACGTGGCCGACTGGGACGCGGGCAAGCGCATGGTCGAGCTGGCAGTCTCCACCTTCGGCCGTCTCGACGCCGTGGTGAACAACGCCGGTTTCGTGCGTGACCGCATGTTCGTCTCCTGCACCCCGGAAGAGTGGGACGCCGTGCTGCGCGTTCACCTGCGCGGCCACTTCTGCACCAGCCGTCACGCCGTTGACTACTGGCGCGCCCAGCAGAAGGCCGGCAACCCGATCGATGCCCGCATCATCAACACCACCTCGGGCGCTGGCCTGCAGGGCTCCGTCGGCCAGTCTGCCTACTCGGCGGCCAAGGGCGGCATCGCAACCCTGACGCTGGTGCAGGCGGCCGAGCTGGCCCGCTACGGCATCACCGCCAACGCGCTGGCTCCGAATGCCCGCACCCGCATGACCGCCACCGGCGCGTTCGACATGGACGTGAAGGAAGGCGAGTTCGACGTGTTCGCGCCGGAGAACATGGCCCCGCTGGTGGCCTATCTGGTCTCCGAGCAGTCCAAGGGCGTGACCGGTCAGGTGTTCGAGCTGAAGGGCGGCAACATCTTCCTGTCGCAGGGCTGGAGCGACAGCCCGAACTTCGACAAGGGCGCCCGCTTCGAGGCGAGCGAGCTTGACCCGATCGTGCGCGATCTCATCAACAAGCGCGAACCCGCCAAGCCTGTGTACGGTGCTGCCTGATGGACTTCACGCTCTCCGAAGACCAGCGGTTCATTCAGGAAAGCGCCGAGCGCTTCCTGGCTGAGGCCGCTGGCCCGGACGCTCTCCGGGCTGTCGTGGAAGGGCCGACCGGGTTCGACGAGAACCTGTGGGCCCAGCTGGCAGGCGAAATGGGCTTTGCCGGGCTGATGGTGCCGGAGCAGTACTCCGGCTCCGGCCTTGGTGCTGTCGAAATGGCGCTGGTGCTGGAACAGCTTGGGCGCACGCTCGCCGCCGTGCCGTTCTTCGAGACGGCGGTGCTGGCGGTGCAGGCGATCCTCAGCGCCGGCTCTGAAACCCAAAAGGCCGAGTGGCTGCCCCAACTGGCGACCGGCCAGCTAAAGGCGTCCTTCGCAGGCACGGCTGCCCGCCCCACCCTCTCGGGCAACCGCCTGACGGGTGAGGCGACGTTCGTGACCTTCGGCCACGTGGCGGACCTGCTCGTGGTGGCGACCAGCGACCACTCGCTGGTGGTGCTGCCGGCAAACACGCCAGGCGTGACGATTGAGCCGCAGCATACCCTTGATCGCACCCGCCGCTTTGCCCATATCCGCTTTGACGTGGAGGTTCCTGCCTCTGCCGTCCTGGGGACGGCAGGTGGTTCGGAGGCCGCCATCTCCCGCGTGCTTGCCATCGGTGGCGGCCTGCTGGCCGCCGAGCAGACCGGCGGTGCGCAGTACTGCCTCGACACCACGGTGGAATATTCCAAGCAGCGCGTGCAGTTCGGCCGCCTGATCGGTTCCTTCCAGTCGGTCAAGCACACCATGGCCGACATGATGGTGAAGATCGAAGCCTCCCGCTCGGCCTTCCTCTATGCCGCCGCCGCGATCGACGAGAACGGCGAGGAGCTGGAAGAAGCCTGTGCCGTCGCCCGCTCGTGGGCGTCGGACTGCTACAACTGGTGCGCGGGCGAGGCCATTCAGCTGCATGGCGGCATCGGCTTCACCTGGGAACACCACTGCCACCTTTATTTCAAGCGCGCCCGCGCGACCTCCAGCTGGCTGGGATCCCCGGCACAGACCCGCGAGACGCTGGCCAAGATTATCCTTGAGGAAACCGTATGACCGCGACCTCCCCTGTTCCGCCGTATCCGGAAGCCCGCGGGCTGCTGAAGGGCAAGACCGTCGTCATCACCGCCGCGGCAGGCACCGGCATCGGCTTCTCCGCCGCGCTGCGCGCCGCCGAGGAAGGCGCGACGCTGCTCATCAGCGATTTCCACGAGCGTCGCCTCGGTGAGTCCGCCGACCGCATCGCGGAGAAGGTCGGTCAGCGTCCGGCCACCTTCGTGTGCGACGTGACCAGCGAGGAGAACGTGCAGGGCCTGCGCGATGCCGCGCTGAAGGAGCTGGGCCACGTTGACGTGCTGATCAACAACGCAGGCCTTGGCGGCGAAGTGCCGGTCGTGGACATGACCGACGACCAGTGGAGCCGGGTGCTGGATGTGACCCTCACCTCCCTGTTCCGCATGACCCGCGCGTTCCTGCCGCACATGTACGAGCGCCGCTCGGGCGTGATGGTGAACAACGCCTCCGTGCTCGGCTGGCGCGCCCAGAAGGGCCAGGCCCACTACGCCGCAGCCAAGGCCGGCGTGATGGCCTTCACCCGCTGCTCGGCCGTGGAAGCCGCCGAATACGGCGTGCGCATCAACGCTGTTGCGCCCTCGCTTGCCATGCACCCGTTCCTCGCCAAGGTGACGACCGAAGAGGCGCTGGCCGAACTGGTGAAGCGCGAAGCCTTCGGCCGCCCGGCCGAGGTGTGGGAAGTGGCCAACGTGATGATGTTCCTCGCCTCCGACCTGTCTTCGTACCTGACGGGCGAGATCATCTCCTGCTCCAGCCAGAGGGCCTGACGCCATGGCAGTGGTTTTCAACAACCCGCGCGATCTCCTGGGCAAGGAAGGCACCAAGCTGGACGCCAGCGAGTGGCTGACCATCGAGCAGGACCGCATCGATGCCTTCGGTCAGGTGACCGGCGATCTGCAGTGGATCCACGTGGACCCGGAGCGGGCCAAGGACGGCCCGTTCGGCGCAACGATCGCCCACGGCTACCTGACGCTGAGCCTGGTGAACATGTTCCTGCCGCAGATGATCGATGTGCGCGGCTTCACCGCCGGCGTGAACGTCGGCATCGACAAGCTGCGCTTCCTCAACCCGGTCGTCGTCGGCTCGCGCATTCGCGGCACGGGCGAGATCATCTCGGTGGAAGAGGTGAAGGGCAACGCGATCCAGAGCGTCGTTCGCGTGACGGTCGAGATCGAGGGCAAGGAAAAGCCCGCCTGCGTCGTCGACACCATTTCCCGCTATTTCCCGGAGTAAGCATCTCATGAGCGACACCGGTACCAAACTGACGCCCGATCACCTGATCAACACCGTCAATGCCTATGTGGCGGCGTTCGAGGCGGGCAACCCGCAGGGCGTGGCCGACCTGTTCGCCGAGGACGCGACGGTCGAAGACCCGGTCGGCGCGCCGGCCCACGTGGGCAAGGCCGCCATTCTGGACTTCTACACCAAGTCCATGGCGACCGGCGCGAAGCTGAAGCTGGACGGTCCGGTGCGCGTGTGCCTGCCCTATGCCGTGTTCGCTTTCTCGGTGCACCTGCACTGGGAAGGAAAGGACCAGCGGGTGGACGTGATCGACACGTTCAAATTCAACGACGACGGCAAGGTCGTCGAAATGCGGGCCTACTTCGGCCCCACCAATATGCACGGATTTTAAGGGGAGTTTCCCATGCGTGAAGCTGCAATCGTCTCCACCGCCCGCACGGGCGTCGGCAAGGCCTACCGTGGCGCTTTCAACGACACCGAAGCTCCGGTCATGTCCTCCCACGTCGTCAACGCCGCCATCGAGCGCGCCGGCATCGACCCGACCCGGATCGACGACGTGTACCTGGGCGTCGGCAACCACTGGAACACCCAGAGCTACAACCTCGGCCGCCTGACCGTTCACGGTTCGGTGCTGCCGGATACGGTCGGCGGCTTCACGCTGGACCGCAAGTGCTCCTCGGGCCTGAACGCCATTGCGCTGGCCGCGCGCGGCATCATCGCCAATGAAATCGACGTCGCGGTGGCCGGCGGCATGGAAAGCGTGTCGCTGACCATCGGCAAGCACGCGCCGACCTACCGCAACCGCTCGGAATTCATCAAAGCGGCCGACCCGTACGCCTACATGGTGATGATCGAGACCGCCGAGATCGTGGCCGAGCGCTACGGCATCAGCCGCGAAGACCAGGACGCCTTTGCCGCCCTCAGCCAGCAGCGCGCCGCCGCCGCACAGGCTGCCGGCCGCTTCAATGACGAGATCGTACCGATCACCGTCACCAAGGCGCTGTTCGACAAGGAAGGCAACGAGACCGGCAAGGAGCAGGTGACGCTGGACCGCGACGAAGGCGTGCGCGGCGACACCACCGCCGAGAAGCTGGCGGGCCTGAAGCCGGTGTTCAAGGACGGCCTGGTGATCAAGGAAGGCAAGCACGTGACGGCGGGCAACGCCTCGCAGCTGTCTGACGGCGCTTCTGCCCAGGTGGTGATGGACCTTGCCACCGCGCAGAAGGAAGGCCTGCCGGTCCTCGGCATCTACCGCGGCTTCCAGGTCGCCGGTTGCGGCGCTGACGAAATGGGCATCGGCCCGGTGTTCGCCATTCCGAAGCTCCTGGAGCGCGCCGGCCTGAAGATGAGCGACATCGGCCTGTTTGAACTCAACGAGGCCTTCGCGTCTCAGGCGGTCTACTGCCAGCGCAAGCTGGACATCGACCCTGAGATCCTGAACGTGAACGGCGGCGGCATCGCCATCGGTCACCCGTTCGGCATGACCGGCTCGCGCCTCGTTGGCCACGCGCTGATCGAGGGCAAGCGCCGCGGCGTCAAGTACGTGGTGGTTTCCATGTGCGTTGCCGGCGGCATGGGCGCTGCCGGCCTGTTCGAGGTGGCGTAACCCCATGAAGCTCGCCTTCGCACCCGAATTGGCAGCCTTCCGCCAGGAGGCGGCGGACTGGCTGAACGAACAGCTCTCCGGCCCCTTCGCCAAGGTGCGGGGCCAGAGCAACATGATCGACAACGTGGAGGAGCGCAGGGCCTGGGAACAGGCTCTGGGCTCCGCCCGGTGGAGCGCCGTCGGCTGGCCGGAGCAGTGGGGCGGCAGAGCAGCCTCCATCGCCCAGCAGGTGGTGTTCGCCGAGGAATACGCCAGAGCCAAGGCCCCGCCCCGGCTGAACCACCTGGGCGTGGAGCTGATCGGCCCGACCATTCTGGCCTACGGCACCGAAGAGCAGAAGCAGCGCTTCCTGCCGGACATCGTGAACGGCCGCACCATCTGGTGCCAGGGCTATTCCGAACCGGGCGCCGGCTCTGACCTTGCCAACGTGAAGACCCGCGCGCGGCGCGAGGGCGACACCTACATCATCGACGGCCAGAAGATCTGGACCTCGATCGGCACCGTTGCCGACTGGTGCTTCGTCATCGCCCGCACCGAGCCGGGCTCGGTCGGCCCCAAGGGCCTGTCGTTCCTGCTCGTCGACATGAACCAGCCGGGCGTCGAGGCCCGCCCCATCCGCCAGATGACCGGCGAGGCGGAATTCGCCGAGGTGTTCTTCGACGGCGCGGTGGCGCAGGTCGCCGACCGTCTGGGCGAGGAAGGCCAGGGCTGGGAAGTGGCGATGGCGCTGCTCGGCTTCGAGCGCGGCGTCTCCACGCTCGCCCAGCAGATGCAGTTCCGCAACGAGCTGGACGCGATCATCGACATCGCCAAGGCCAACGGAAAAGCCAAGGACCCGGTGGTGCGCCAGAAGCTGGCACAGGCCCACGCCGGCCTCAAGATCATGCGCTACAACGCGCTGCGCATGCTCTCCAACGCCGAATCCGGCCAGCTGAGCCCGGAAGGGTTCACATACAAGATCTACTGGTCCCAGTGGCACCGGGATCTGGGCGAGCTGGCCATGGACGTGATGGGCCAGGAGGGCGAGATCGGCATCAACGACGAGCGCATGGGTCCGCTGACCACCATGTACCTGATGGCGCGCTCCGACACGATCTACGCCGGCACCAGCCAGATCCAGCGCAACATCATCTCCGAGCGCGCACTGCAACTTCCAAGGGAACCGCGCGGCAAATGAGCTATTCACCCGACACGACGTGCGGCGCGGCCCGCGCGACCGCCGAGCGGATCGGCGACCGGGTCGCCCTGATCGAGAACGGCAAGAGCTGGACTTTTGCCGAAGTCTATCGCGATGCCCGAGAGGCGGCGTCCGCCTTCCTCGCCCGCGGCATCAAGAAGGGCGACGTGGTGGGCGTGTGGGCCCCCAACTGCCGCGAGTGGATCATCGCGACGCTGGGCGTGCACATGACCGGCGCGGCCATCACCCCGCTCAACACCCGCCTCAAGGGGCGCGAGGCCGGTGACATCCTACGCCGCTCGCGCACGAAGATCCTGGTCTGCACCGAGAAGTTCCTCGGCTTCGACTTCCCGTCGATGATCAAGGACGAGGACCTGCCGGACCTGAAGGAACTGGTGGTCATCGACCGCGAGGGCAACGGCGGCTGGGACGCGTTCATCGCCTCCGGCAAGGGCGCCGATGACCCGGCTGTGGACGAGGCGGAAAGCAAAGTGACGCCGGACGACCTGTCCGACATCATGTTCACCAGCGGCACCACCGGCAGCCCAAAGGGCGTTCTGCACACGCACGGCAGCGTGGTGCCGAATTTCCGGTCCTGGGCGAACCGCGTCGGCCTGCGCGAGGGCGACCGCTACCTGATCGTGAACCCGTTCTTCCACACCTTCGGCTACAAGGCCGGCTGGGTGTGCGCCCTCTCCATGGGCGCGACGATCCTGCCGATGGCGGTGTTCGACGTGGAGAGCCTGGCCACCATCATCGAGCGGGATAAGGTCAGCTTCATTCCCGGACCGCCGACCATCTACCAGTCCCTGCTGGCGGGCTTGGCCGGCCAGAAGCGCGATTTCTCCTCGCTGCGCGTTGCCGTGACCGGCGCGGCCCCGGTGCCGCCGGTGCTGGTGGAGCGCATGCGCGGCGAGCTTGGCATGGAAAACGTGGTCAACGGCTACGGCATGACCGAGTGCGGCGCCATTGCCATGACCTGCCAGGGCGACAGTGCCGAGACCGTGGCCAACACCTGCGGCAAGGCGCTGGACGGGCTCGAGCTGCGCTGCGTGGACGATGACGGCAAGGACGTGCCTGCCGGCACCGCCGGTGAAATTCTGGTGCGCGGTCCGTGGGTGATGAAGGGCTATCTGGACGATCCCAAGTCCACCGCCGAGACCATCGACGCGGACGGCTGGCTGCACACCGGCGACGTGGGCACGCTGGACGAGAACGGCTACCTGCGCATCACCGACCGCAAGAAGGACATGTACATCTCCGGCGGCTTCAACTGCTATCCGGCAGAAATCGAGAAGCTGCTCTCGGCCCACCCGGCCATCGAGGTGGCGGCGGTCATCGGCGTGCCGGACGAGCGCATGGGCGAGGTCGGCAAGGCGTTTGTGGTGCTGCGCCCGGGCGCCAAGGCGGAAACCGCCGACATCATCGGCTGGGCCCGCGAGAACATGGCAAACTACAAGGTGCCGCGCTTCGTGGAGTTCGTCAGCGACCTGCCCCGCAACGCCGGCGGCAAGGTGCTGCGCATGGCTCTGCGCGAGACCGCTGCATAAGTTCCTTCACTGATCCCAGGCAGTGAAAATTGAGGCGCTGTCCTGCCTGACAGCGCCTCTTCTTTTTATGGCCGCCATA
>NZ_DATBUP010000044.1:0-46818 GCF_036515995.1 Pedomonas sp.
CTCCGGCTCTCAGATCGACGTGAAGGGCTGCTCCTACGCCGTGGGCGGCAACCAGATGGCCCGCACCTCCGACTTCCAGATGGCGGTCAGCGGCGGCTACACCCAGCGCGATCTGTTCGAGGGCGTGGATGGCTACCTGCGGGCCGACTACAGCTTCCAGAGCAGCAAATACTCCACCTCGCTCAACCTGCAGGAGCAGGGCTCGATCGAGCTGGTGAACGTGCGCGCAGGCCTTACCTTCGGCGGCGCGGACGTGTCGCTCTGGGTGAAAAACCTGTTCGACAGCAAGTACAACGCCCGCGCGACGGTGGTCGGCTCGGTGGCGGACGGCTCGCCGCTCTCCGGCATCACCTATACCCGCCTCTATCCGGGTGAGCGCCGCACCTGGGGCCTGACCGCCTCCTACCGTTTCTAAGGCCGCAGAGCGTCACCCGCTGAACGGAAATTATAGGCTCAAAAAACAAAGACGAGGCAAACATGGCTAACACTTACCTGTCGCACGATAATGTTGACGACCTCGGGCGGATGGTCACCGCACTTCTGACCGAACTGTGGATCGCCCGTGACCGTGTGGCCGTTCTCGAACGCATTCTCGAGGACAAGGGCGTGCTGAACCCGGACGAGGTAAACAACTACGTCCCGACGCCGGAGTTCGAGGCGAGCCTTGAGAAACTGCGCGACCGGATGGCAGGCAATGTCATCGGTGCGCCGCTGGCCGCGCGCGAGCGGAGCGTTGACGAGATCCTGGCGCGGGCAGGCATGGCTCGGCCCAAGCCGGACTCGGCGACCAACTGACAAGGGGGGAAGGCCGGCGGAGGATTCTTCCGTCGGCCATGCCATGGGCCGGCGCGTGATCGTGCCGGCCTTTTTTGTGCCCGCGCGCGTCGTGAGTTCAGGGAGCCCTGTCGTCCGAGAGCGTTTGCTGCGCCAGTTCCCGGAACATGGCGATGAGCGTGCTGACGGCAGGGGTCTGAACTAGGTCGGGCCGGTAGATCAGGCCGCCGTCCGGCGAACTGGCCGGGCTGTGCTCCACGTCCAGCCGCTCTACCCGGCCGGCAAAGGTGGGGGCCCTGGCCACCGCGTCCGGCAGAATGGTCAGGCAGTCCGTATTCTCCACCATGTTCACCACCAGTGGAAGTGAGCCGCACTGGAGCTGGCGCATCGGCGCCATCAGACCGTGGTCGGCGAAGAACTCGGTGAAGGTCGAACGCAGCGAGGAGCTGCCCGCCAGCACCCACTCGGCCTCCGCCAACTGGGCGACGCTCACCTGTCCTTGGCCCACGAGCGGATGGCCGGTGCGCACGTAGGTGCCGCAGCGCATGGAGAACAGCTTTTCATAGACGAGGCGGCTGTCGCGGTGCTCGGGCACGAACAAGGCGAAGGCGAAATCCAGCTGCTCGTCGACGATCCGGGCGCTGATCTCGGGGTCGGAGCCAGAGACGACCGTCACGTCGATCGTACGGTGTTCCCGGCTGAAGCGGGAAAGCGCCTCGGCCGCCACCGTATGGTCGAACACGCTGTGCAGCCCCACCTCGACGCGTCCGGTCTTCAGTGACTTGTAAGACAGCATTTCGTTGATGGCCCGAGCGCGGGCGTTCCAGATGCCCTGTGCACGGGGCAGGAACTTCTCGCCATATTCGGTGAGGGAGACGCCCTTGGCCACCCGCTTGAACAGGGGCAAGCCGAGCAGGTCTTCCAGCGTGCGGATGCTGCGGCTGACGCCGGACTGGGAAAGGTTCAGCTCGGCAGCAGCCTTGCCCACGCTGCCCAGCCGCGCCGTCACCAGAAAATGGTGCAAATGCTGCATTTCCATACGCCGCTCCGATACACCGCAAGCCTGCCACCCAAAGAGATGACAAATTCTCATGGATTATGGATTTAATCCAGTTTGAATGTGCGTTTTTTGTCATCCTATCCTGCAGACAGGCGGCCAGAGAGCCGTTGGGATGAAAAGGCGATTTGGGAGGCAGTCCCGCTATGACATTCTTCACGAAATCCGCGCCGCAGGGAGCCGGCGCTCCGGTCGGCCTCACCCAGCACGGCCGCGCCGGCATGCAGATGCTCGGATCGATCCAGAAATTCTCCTCCAGCCAGCTGCGCACGCGGGCGCGCGAGAACTTCTTTGCCAAGGCCGAAGGCAAGGCGCTCGCCGAAGAGCACGCCGACGGCCCGCAGGATCGCGACGCCATTCTCCGGCGGCTGAAGGACGCCAAGGCCGTGGCCTATGCAGACAGCGTGTTCCGGCTGGAGCGATTCTTCCAGCGCTATGTGGCCGAGGAGAATTTCAACCGCGGTATTCCGGCCATCGAAGAGCGCCGCGAGTATTTCGAGACCTTCGCTAAGGCGCTGCCGGAGAACCCGATCGGTTCGCTCGAGCTCGCGCCGGATCTGGACGTGCCCGCCTATCAGGCCCGGACCGAATGGCACCTGGAGCCGGGCGGCTGGGACGGCTACGATCTCTACGGCCCGCTGTTTGCCTTTGCCGTCGGTCCGCACGTGTTTCGCCACGGCGGCTATGCGGCGGTGGGCGCAGGTGCGGACATCACCCAGCAGCGCCTCGATGTGATCCGCCAGCTACCGCGCGAGACATACAAGCGGGTCTACGAGCCCGGCTGCGGTGGCGTCTCCACCCTGCGCGCCGTGCATACCGTTCACCCCGAGGCGGAGCTGGCCGGATGCGACCTGTCTCCGCTCCTGCTGAAGAACGGCCACATGCTGGCCGAGCGCATGGGGATCAAGATCGCCCTCAAGCAGCGTGACGCCACGGCAACCGGCGAGCCGGACCAGAGCGTGGACGCGGTCGTCACCTACGCGCTGCATCACGAGCTGCCGCCGAAGGAAAACGCCAAGCTGTTCCAGGAGATGTACCGCATTCTGAAGCCGGGCGGCGACATTGTTCTCAGCGACCCGCCGCCGTTCCGGGCGGTGGACATCTTCCATGCCGTCATTCTGGAGTGGGACACCGACCATCGGGAAGAGCCGTTCTTCACCGTCTCCTGCCTTGCCGACTGGGGCGAGGAGCTGAAGAAAGCCGGCTTTATCGATGTGGAGAGCTTTGCGCTCGGAGATGGCAGCTATCCGTGGGTGACGCGGGCGCGCAAGCCTGAGGCTGGAGACGCCCGCACCACCTGAGGCGCGAGGCCCGAGAAAGGCCTTGGATTGCCGAGCCTGACAAAAGCCGCGCCGGAACAACCGGCGCGGCTTTTCTCGTTTCCGGCCGAAGGCGTTCTGCCGTACCGCAGGTTGGTTTCATACTCGCGGCACGGGTGCGCCGGATCAATCCTTCAGGACAAAAATCAAGCCGCTATTTCCTGCAATCAAACGTCCGGCATCCCGAATAACCGTTGAATGGAAGGCTAACTGGTATGTTTCATGGGCGCAACAGATCTTGATTTCCGCCACCTTTGGACAAGATATACCAACCAAATTCTGGCTCCGGTGCGATTCGCTCTAAAACGAAATCATGCGGGCAGCGCGGCAATCACTTCGATGCCGCCCGCAATGGTTGCGTTCCGCTTGGAGGTTTGGAATAAGGGCTGATCCGAACAGAGTAGCAAATTGGAACCTGCGTGAAGACTCCCGTTATCGACCGAAGGTTCGACCCACTGCTTTACGGCATTATCGCGCTGCTGATGGTCGTGCCCTTCATCATCGACCTCATGGTGCCCCTGGGTGCCGCAGTCTGGATGCTTTACCTCATGCCCGTGACGCTGGCGTACATGGGCACACGGCAGCAGCTGCCGCTCATCCTGGCGACCATCGTGACCGTTTTGCTGCCCATCGGCTATGTTCTCAGCCCTCCGGGTGGCGTGGGCGGCGCGCTTGCGCAGCTCAACCGTGTGCTGGCAGGCATTGTCATCTGGATCATCGCGGCGGGCGGCACCGTCTCGATCCGCAACCGGCTGTCGGTGCGCCGGGAGGAGTGGCTGCAGGCGGGTGAGCTGGGCGTCGCCATGAACGTGAACGGCGAGCAGCGGCTGGATCAGCTGGGCCGGAACGTGCTGACCTACCTTGCAGAGTATCTGGGGGCGCAGGCAGGGGCGATCTATTTCCGCAACGGCGAGGGCTTTCGCCTGACCGCAACCTATGGCGCGCCCCTGAATGCGCCCATTCCCGAGCGCTTCCTGCCGGGAGACGGCCTGCTCGGTCAGGCGGTCATGAACAAGCGCAGCTTCGTGCTGCACGAGGTGCCGGACAACTATCTCTACTTCGGATCAGGGCTGGGTCAGGCGAAGCCGCGCCACATGATGATTGCCGTGGCAAAGGTGGACGGCGAGGTCGGGGCGGTGCTGGAGCTGGGCTTCATCGACGACATAGATCCCACCTGGGTCGAGCTTCTCGACCGGGTATCGGAAGCCGTCGGGATAGCGGTCCGCTCGGCGGAATACCGGGTGCGCCTTCAGGAGCTGCTGGAGGAAACCCAGCAGCAGGCCGAGGAACTGCAGGTCCAGAGCGAAGAGCTGCGGGCGACCAACGAGGAGCTGGAGGCCCAGAGCCGGGCGCTGCGCGAATCCCAGTCCCGGCTCGAGGTGCAGCAGTCCGAGCTCGAGGAGACCAACGTCCAGCTGGAAGAGCAGACCCAGGCTCTCGAGGCGCAGCGGGACGATCTCGACCGGGCCCGCTCCGTCCTGGAAGAGCAGGCACGCGAGCTCGAGCGGGCCAGCCGCTACAAGTCCGAATTCCTCGCCAACATGTCTCACGAGCTGCGCACGCCGCTCAACTCGCTCCTCATCATGGCGCGGCTGCTGGCCGAGAACCGGGGCGGCAATCTTGTGGCAGAGCAAGTGAAGTTCGCCCAGACGATCGAGACCTCGGGCAACGACCTTCTGGTCTTGATCAACGATATTCTGGATATCTCCAAGATCGAGGCAGGGCATCTGGAGCTGCACGTGCGGCAGGTGCGCATCGCCCCGCTGATGGCCAAGCTGAAGTCGGCGTTCGAGGCGAGCGCGTCGGCAAAGGGGCTGAGGTTCGGTGTCGAGATCGAGCCCGGCCTTCCCGCGGAAGTGGAGACCGACCCCCAGCGGCTGGAGCAGGTTCTGCGCAACTTCCTCTCCAACGCCGTCAAGTTCACGGAAAAGGGCGAGGTGGTGCTGCGAGCGCGGCGCACCGTGGATGGACGCCTGATGTTCTCGGTGAAGGACACCGGCGTCGGCATCGCGCCTGAGCAGCAGAGCATCATCTTCGAGGCGTTCCGTCAGGCGGACGGCACCATCAGCCGCAAGTACGGCGGCACGGGGCTTGGCCTGTCCATCTCGCGCGAACTGGCGCGACTGCTGGGCGGCAACATCAAGGTTGAAAGCGCGGAAGGCGAGGGCAGCGTCTTCAGCCTGATCCTGCCTGAGGCCTTCGAGGGCGAGGTTGACGTGGCGCCGCCGTCGGTCGCGCCGGAGCGCGCGCGGATCGACAGGTCTGCCGCGGCGCGCAGCCCGGCGCCAGAGACCCGTCAGCGCCGTGACGGTCTCGAGGACGACCGCGAGCGCCTGACCGGCGACAGCCGGGTCATCCTCGTCGTCGAGGACGACCCGACATTCGCGCGGGTGCTTTACGATCTGGCCCATGAGGCGGGCTTTGCCTGCCTTGTGGCCGAAACGGCGGACGAAGGCGTGCTGATGGCACGGCAGTATCTGCCGATGGCTGTCATTCTCGACATCGGCCTGCCGGATCACACCGGTCTCACCGTGCTGGACCGGCTGAAGCGGGACATGCACACGCGCCACATTCCGGTGCACGTGGTCTCGGCGAACGATTACTCCCACGCGGCCCGGGCTTATGGCGCTGCGGGTCACACGCTCAAGCCGGTCAAGCGCGAAGAGCTGCTCCGCGTGCTGGAAGGACTGGAGACGCAGTTGCCGCAGCGCATGCGCCGGGTGCTGATCGTGGAGGACGACAGTACCCAGCTGGAAAGCCTGATGCACCTGCTGGGCACACGGGACGTGGAGACCGTTCTTGCCCGCTCGGCGGCGGAGTGCCTCGAGCACCTGGGCGCCGGCATCTACGACTGCATGGTGCTGGACCTCAACCTGCCGGACCGCTCCGGATTGGATCTCCTGGAAAAGCTCAGTCAGGACGAGACGGTGAGCTTCCCGCCGGTGATCGTCTACACCGGCAAGGAGCTGTCGGCGGATGAGGAGCTGCGCCTGCGCAAATACTCCAAGTCCATCATCATCAAGGGCGCGCGCTCGCCCGAGCGCCTGCTGGACGAGGTGACGCTGTTCCTGCATCAAGTCGTCTCGGAGCTGCCCGAGCCGCAGCGCAACCTGGTGGTCAAGTCTCTCAGCCGCGATGCCGCTCTCGAGGGGCGGCACATCCTGGTGGTGGAAGACGACATCCGCAACGTTTATGCGCTGACCAGCATTTTCGAGCCGCACGGGGCGGTGGTCAGGATCGCCCGCAACGGGCATGAGGCGTTGCGCGCGCTGGAAGAGGCAGGCCGATCGGGCGGCCGCGCCATCGATCTGGTGCTCATGGACATCATGATGCCGGAAATGGATGGACTGACCGCCATGCGCGAGATCAGGCGGCGGGCAGAGTGGAAATCCCTGCCCATCATCGCGCTGACGGCCAAGGCGATGGCGCACGATCAGGAGCAGTGCCTTGAGGCCGGCGCCAATGATTACCTGGCCAAGCCGCTGGACGTGGACAAGCTGCTGTCCCTCGTGCGCGTGTGGATGCCCCGATGACGCCGGTGTCTCGTCAGGAGGAGGTCGACGAGATCGAGCTGGAGCTGCTCCTGGAGGCGGTCTGGCGTCGCTACCGCTATGACTTCCGCAACTATGCCCGCAGCACGCTCAAGCGCCGGCTGGAGCGGGCGCAGCACCGGCTCGGTTGCGTCACTCTCTCCCAACTGCAGCACCGCCTGCTGCACGAGCCCGGCATTTTTCAGGAGGTGCTGGGCTTCCTGACCATTCAGGTCAGCGAGATGTTCCGCGATCCCGCCTATTTCCGGGCGCTGCGCGAAACAGTGGTGCCGCACCTGAAAACCTTTCCCTCCCTCAAGGTGTGGATCGCCGGCTGCGCCAACGGCGAGGAGTTCTACTCGCTCGCCATTCTTTTCCGGGAGGAGGGGCTGGAAGATCGCACGATCTTCTATGCCACCGACATCAGCCCGGTGGCCTTGCGCAAGGCGGAAGCCGGAATCTATGATCTGGACCGCATTCCCCAGTTCACCGAGAATCATCGCCGCTCCGGCGGGAAGTCGTCCCTGTCAGACTATTACACGGCAGCTTACGGTGCGGCGGTTTTCGACAAATCCCTGCGCTCTCGCGTGGTGTTCGCCGAGCACAGCCTGGTCTCCGACGCGGTGTTCGCCGAAGTGCAGCTGGTGTCCTGCCGCAACGTGCTGATCTATTTCGAGCGCGATCTGCAGGACCGCGCGCTGACCCTGTTCCGGGATTCGCTCGTCCATGGCGGCTTTCTGGGTCTTGGTATGAAGGAAAGCCTGAATTTTTCCCGGGTCGGTGACAATTTCACCGAATTTGCGCGCCCCGAGCGCATTTATCGACGTGCCGCCCCATACCCTGTCCGGAAGGAGTTCGACCCTGATGTCCGATGATACGGTCAAATTCATTCTGGTAGACGATATTGAGGAGAATCTCCTTGCTCTGGAGGCGCTCCTGCGGCGCGATGGGCTGGAAATGCTCAAGGCCCGCTCGGGGCACGAGGCACTGGAGTTGCTGCTTCAGCACGACGTGGCACTGGCGCTGCTGGACGTGCAGATGCCCGGCATGGACGGTTTTGAACTGGCGGAACTGATGCGCGGCATCGAGCGCACCCGCCAGATCCCGATCATCTTCCTCACGGCCATGGCAACGAACGAGTACCGCCGCTTCCGGGGCTACGAGGCGGGCGCCGTGGACTATCTGCTCAAGCCGCTCGATCCGCAGATCCTCAAGAGCAAGGCCAACATCTTCTTCGAGCTGGGCCGCCAGCGGCAGGAGCTGGCGCGCCAGCGCGACGCGCTGAGCTCGACCGCAAGCGCGCTCGCCGGTGTTCTGTCCCGCCTCCAAGCGTACAGCGACAACTCACCACTCGCCATTGTGGAGGTGGATCAGGATTTCCGGCTGGTCTCCTGGTCGAACAGCGCCGAGCGCATGTTCGGCTGGCGGGCCGAGGAGGTCGTCGGCAAATGCATGAACGAGTTTGACTGGGTGCACCCGGCTGGCCGCGATGCATTCCGCGCGCTGGTGGCGGACTTGCGTGATGCGCGGCCAGTGGATGGCGTGCCGTGCTACAAGACCTTCCGCAAGGACGGCGAGGTGCTGGACTGCGAATGGTACGGCTCGGCGCTGCGTGATCAGAACGGACGGCTGACCTCGGTCAACTGGCAGATCCTTGACGTGACCGAGCGTGCCCGTGCCGAGGAAACCCAGCGGCTGCTGATCGGCGAGCTGAACCACCGGGTAAAGAATACGCTGGCCACGGTGCAGGCCATCGCCACCCAGACCCTGCGCCACACCGACAGCCCCGCCGATTTTTCCAAGGCTTTCATGGGGCGCATTCAGGCGCTGGCACGCGCCCATTCCCTGCTCAGCAGCACCACGTGGCGGGGGGCTGATCTGGCGGAGCTGGTCCAGAACCAGTTGCAGCTGGGGCTTATTGACGCCGCGCGCCTGTCCGTCAGCGGACCGAGCCTCGATTTTGCGCCGGACATCGCCCTGCATCTGGCGCTGGTGCTGCATGAGCTGGCAACCAATGCGCACAAGTACGGCGCGTTCGCAGCGCCCGAGGGCCGGGTGCAGCTGGAGTGGGAGCAGCGGGGGCAGGAGATGCACCTGCGCTGGCAGGAGTCGGGCGTGCCGCAGTTTGAGCCGCCGTTGCGCTCCGGCTTCGGCACCACGCTGATCGAGCGCAGCCTGAAGGCGATGAGCGGGTCCGCCAAGGTCTCTTATGGGCAGGACGGCATCTGCTGGCAACTGTGCCTGCCGGTGCCCGGCCTACCTAAAGGCGAGCCGGAGCCGCAGGCCCCGCCTGCTGCATCAGCATCTGTGGCCGCAATATCAGCCGGGCCGGACGCGGCCGAGATGGCAAGCGCCGGATCTGTGACGGCCGATAGCGGCGGCCAGGGGCGCGCTACGGCCAGCGCCGCCCGACCGGGCGGACTTGCAGGCAAGCGCTTCCTCGTCATCGAGGACGAGCCGTTGGTGGTGCTGGAGATCGCCAACCTGCTGGAAGACGCGGGCGCAGAGGTGGCGGGTCTGGCCAGCTCGACCGAGGAGGCGATCCAGCTGATCGAGACTTCGGTTCCGGACGGGGCCCTGCTCGATGCCAACCTCCACGGTGAGGTGGTAGACGATATCGCAGCGGAGCTGACCCGCAGAAAGGTGCCGTTCCTGTTCGTCAGCGGCTACGGGCGGGAGAATTTGCCGCGCGACTTCGGTCACGTGCCGGTGGTGGGCAAGCCGTTCGTTCCGGACGCGCTGCTCGAGGCGATCGGGCGTCTCGGCCTTGCGGACGATGGCGCCCGGCTGCCCAAGCAGGGCGGGATTCAAGGCGCCATTCAAGGGGGTGTCCGCCCTGGGCGCGTGGCCTGCCTCTGACCCCGAGATTTTAAGCTGCTGTGATCAGTCAGGGCTGCAATGAAGAGCGGAAAGCGGGTTTCTGTTGTCTGATTATTCGCCGGGGATCTTGGTCTCTGAAGTGGTCCGCATCTGCCCGCCAAGGCGCCTTGCAGCGCCGAAATGAGGTTTCTGGCTAGGTTGGCAGCCCTGAATGTTAAAAACCTCTCAATGGGCGTTATATCCCCTGTTTCGTCAATTTCGTCTTTTTGGCGAACGAGCGGCTGCATGAACCCATATCCTGCGATTTGGCTGCGGACATTCAGGCTATCCGATCGAATAGCCAAGGCTGCCGGCTCGGCCATTTCGCTGGGGTCTGCCAGCCTGGGGTTATCTGAAACTCCACCGATGCCGACCATGATGTCGTGCCAGTACTCGTCGTTGTCATCTCAATGGAGTGGGGTCGACCAGAGCATTGCGCGTGCCACAGGCGAGGCTGCGGAAAACAACAAATTTCCAAGCAAGTCATATCAACTTTATGTGAGCCGTTCCTACGTCGCTGCAGGCGCATCAGCGCCCGCGTCCATTGGTGGGACACGGAGTACGGGCCATGCGTTCTAGGGGCCGAGTGCCCCCGGCCTCTTGAAAACGCACGGCCGAGGCCGCAATTGCTTGTAACAGAACAGGAACGTCCACCCGCCCAGCCAAGGGAGGCCACCATTACCGACGCCATCGACAATCCGCTGCTGCAAGATGCGGACCTGCCTGCCTTTGCCGATATCCGCGCCGAGCATGTCGGCCCGGCCATCGATGCGGTCCTGAAGGATCATGCCGCCGCCATCGACGCCATTACCGCCCCCGGCACGCCCCGCACGTTCGAGGCGGTGTTGACGGCCAAGGAGCGGGCCGATTTTGCCATCAGCCGCGCGTGGGCCCCGGTTTCGCACCTGCATAGCGTGGCTGACACGCCGGAGCTGCGCGAGGCCTACGGCGAGGCCCAGCCCAAGCTGACCGCCCACTTTCTGGAGGTGGGCCAGAACCGCGACCTCTATGCCGCCATCCGCGCCGTGGCGGAGATGGGCAGCCTGAACTCCCTGTCTCCCGCCGCGCGGCAGCTGGTGGAGCACAGCTTGCGCGACTTTCGCCTCTCAGGCGTCGCGCTGGAGGAGCCGGAGCGCACCCGCTTCCGCGAGATCGGCGTCGAGCTGAGCAAGCTGTCGACCGAGTTCGCCAACGCCGTGCTGGACGCCACCGAGGCATGGTCGGAGCACATCACCGACGAGGCTGCCCTTGAGGGTCTGCCCGCATCCGAGAAGGGCGTGCTGGCCGCCTACGCCAAGGCCAAGGAGAAGGACGGCTGGCTGGTCACGCTGCACCAGCCGAGCGTCAACGCCATCCTGACCTACGCGAACGACCGCAGCCTGCGCCAGCGGGTCTACCATGCCTACAACACCCGCGCCTCCGAGGTCGGCCCCAACGCCGGCACGTTCGACAACAGCGCGAGGATCGAGCGCATCGTCGCGCTGCGCCACGAGGCGGCCCGGCTGCTCGGCTTCTCCAGCAGCGCTGCGCTGTCGCTGGAGCCCAAGATGGCGCGCACCCCGCAGGAGGTGATCGACTTCCTGCGGGATCTGGCCGCCAAGGCCCGCCCGGTCGCCCAGAAGGATCTGGATGAACTGCGCGCCTTTGCCGCCAGCGAGCTCGGCATCGAGGATCTTCAGCCGTGGGACGTCGGCTATGCCTCCGAGAAGCTGCGCCTCGCCCGCTACGCGGTGAACGAGGAGCAGATCAAGCCGTACTTCCCGCTGCCGCGTGTGCTCGATGGCACCTTTGCCCTGTTCGAGCAGCTGTTCGGGATCCGGCTGGAGAAGCGGGAGAACGTGGAGACCTGGCACCCGGACGCCGCCTACTACGAGCTGGTGAACCCGCAGGGCGATGCCTTTGCGGGCATCTACATCGACCTGTTCGCCCGCTCGGGCAAGCGCGGCGGGGCATGGATGGGCGTGTGCCGCTCCCGCTTCCGGGATGCGGACAAGCTGCACCTGCCGGTGGCGTACCTGACCTGCAACTTCGCGCCGCCAACGGCCGACACGCCCGCGCTGCTCACCCATCGCGACGTGCTGACCCTGCTGCACGAATTCGGCCACGCGCTGCACCACCTGCTGACCGAGGTGGACCTGCCGTCCGTCGGCGGCATCACCGGCTTCGAGTGGGACGCAGTGGAGCTGCCCAGCCAGCTGATGGAGAACTTCGCGTGGGACAAGCAGGCGCTCGGCCTGCTCTCCGGACATTACCAGACCCAGGAGCCGCTGCCGGACGAGCTTCTGGAAAAGATGCTGGCGGCGCGCCGCTTCCAGGCGGGCATGTTCCTGGTGCGTCAGCTGGAGTTCGGCCTGTTCGATCTGCGCCTGCACCTTGAATATGCGCCTGAAAAGCCGGTGCGCCCGCTCGACGTCCTGAACGAAGTGCGCCAGGAGGTGGCGGTCATCCACCCGCCTGAATGGCACCGCTTCCCGCATGCCTTCACCCACGTCTTCGCGGGCGGCTATGCGGCGGGCTACTACAGCTACCTGTGGGCCGAGCTTCTCTCCGCCGATGCCTTCGAGCGGTTCGAGGAAACCGGCGTGCTCAGCGCCGAGACCGGCCTGGCCTTCCGCGAGCACATTCTCGCCAAGGGTGCGTCCCGCCCGGCGCTTGACAGCTTCATCGCCTTCCGAGGGCGCGAGCCCAAGCCCGAGGCGCTGCTGCGGTCCTATGGCCTGAGTGTATGATTGGCTGGTTTTGCAGGAGGGTCTTAACCCTCCTGCATCTCCTGTTCCTTTTTCAGGATGAAACCGGTCGCTCGGTCGGCCCGCATTCTTCAGCAGTTGCATAAAAAAGGGACGCACCCGGCCATACTGTGGTGCGTCCGTTTTTTACTTTCAGCACGCGCGGGTAACACGGCCCGGAAAATAAAAATGGAAGTGCAGAGGTTCCTAGACCCTCTGCACTTTCCTTCAAAAAAACAGCCGAGCGTAAAAAAGCTTACAACCGCACGCGCACAGCGCCATAGACGGCCCGCTTGGGCGCAGGGGCCATCAGCACCTGCGTGCCGTCGTGCCAAACGTAGGCGTAATCCTCGTTGGCCAGATTGTTCACCTGCGCCGAGAGTTCGATGGCGGGCGTCAGCTGATAAGCCGCCTCGAGATTGAGAACGACGTCGTTTCCATAGCGGCGCGTCGCGTTGTCGGGCGCCAGCTCGTAGGACGACTGGCCGTTGCCGGTGAGCGAGAACCGCAGCTGCTCTGTCGGCAGATAGTCGATGCCGCCCGAGAACACGTGCTCGGGCACGTGGTCAATCCAGTTGCCCTTGTTGGCGGGCGTTGCCGGATCGGGCTCTGCGATGATCGCGCGCTGGCGCGACCATGCGGCCCAGAGGTCGAGCTGCGGCAGGGGAGACAGGCTGACCTGCACGTCCGTGCCCCGGCGGCGGGTCTTGCCGAGGTTGTCGAAATCGCCCGAAGGGTCGTTGAGGCGGCGCTTGAACTCGCCCGAGGCGGTTTGCTTCCAGAGGGCAACACGCACGGTCAGCCATTTGTCGAGCGCGTATTTGACGCCCGCTTCCCAGCCTTCGTTGATGGAGGGGTCGAGGTCACGGTCACGCGGCGGCACCTTGTACGCGCCCGAGCCGACGCCGATTTGGAAGGTGCGGCCCCAGTTGCCATAGACCGTGACGCCTTCTGCCGGCAGCACGGCGAGGCTGAACTTGGGCTGGCTGATGGTGCCGTAGTCATTGATGTCGTAGATTGCGCCGATCAGCCGGTCGGTGAAGTCACCCGATACCTTGTCGAAGCGCCACGCCGGGGTCAGCTTCAGCCACGGCGTCGGCTCAAGGATGGCCTGCACGTAGCCGCCATAAACGGTCATGTCGAAGCTGTGGTCGCGGGTCTGGCGCACAGGCGTGCGCCGGTTCGTCTGGAAGCGCAGGCTCTCGTTGTCCTGGATCTGAAAGTCGCCGCCGGCCTCGATCATCACGCTGTGCATGCCATCGATAAACGGGTGGTAGTGCAGCGCGAACAGGCCGCCGTACTGCCATTCCTGCGTCAGTCGCCGCTGCTGGGAGACGTTCTCGGAGAAGCGCACGAAGCGGTCGTCCTTGTAGCCGTTGGCATAGCCTTTGGCGGTAAGCGACAGGGCGTGGCCAAGGTCGGCGTCCAGATGCAGGCTGTACTGCTGAAGCCGCCGCTTGCCGCCGTCCGTCTCGGAGATGGCATAGGACTGGCGGCGGTCCTTGCTCGCGTCCGCCTCGGTCAGATAGCCGGGCTCCTGCGCGTTTGCACGCGAGTAGCGGGCGATGGCGCCAAAGCGCACCCGGCCCATATCCTGAAACCACTTGCCCGCAAGGTTGAGGCGATCAAGGTCCGCGTGGTCGCGGTACCCTTGTGTGTCCCGGTAGCCGACGAAATAGTTCTGGCTGAAACCGCCTTCCGTCTCATGGCCGGCCGAGACCTGCCCCTCGTAGGTGCCGTAAGCGCCGGCAAGCGCCCGGGCGTCGAGGTACGTGCCGCCGATGCGGGTGAGGATGTTGGCGTTGCCCGCAATGCTGTGCAGGCCGTGGCGCGGGTCTGACGTGCCGCGCACCAGTTCGATGCCGGCAATGTCCAGCGGCATCACCATGTCGATGAAGCCCATGCCGCCATCATTGGCATTGGCGGGAATGCCGTCGATCAGCAGCTTGACGGCGTTGATCTCGCCCTCGCCGTTGAAGCCGCGAATGGAGAAGCGGCCCGAGGTGGTGCCCTGATCGAAGTCCGTCAGTGTCACGCCCGGCAGGCGCGCGAACATTTCCCAGGTGTTGTTGACGCTCTGCCGCTGGGCGATGTCTCCGCCCAGCACGTCGATCGAGGTGAGCACGCCCACGGTCGAGCGGGCCATGCCCGTGGCGGTGACGACGATGTCGCCGACCGAGAAGTCGGTATTCTGGGCCTGTGCGCAGGGCGCAGCAAGGCTTATGGCGGCCAGAACGGCGCCAGAGAGGCATTTCATGATGGGGTATCCCCGGTTTCAGGCGCGGGCGGCAGGCGCATGGCCTGCCGCCTCGGGATCAATGCGTTGGTGTGCGCGGGTTCGAGAAAGCGGCTCTAGGCGGTGCGGCTGACGAGGCGGCGCAGCTTCTCCAGAGCGACCTCGCGGGACTCGTGCATGTCGATGGTGCTCACGAATTGTCCGTTCGCATCCATCAGAAACACGGTGGCCGTGTGGTCGATGGTGTAGTCGTCGTCGCCCTGAGACACCTTCTCGAAGAACACCCGGTAAACCTTGGCGATCTGCCGCAGCTGCTCGTCCGTGCCGGTGAGCCCGATGATCGGAGCATCGAACAGGGTGAGGTACTGCTTGATATCCTCACGCCCGTCTTGCTCCGGATCCACCGACACGAAGACGATGTTCAGCCGCTCGGCCTCCGGCCCCAGCTGCTTGTGCAGCATGCTGAGGTCATTGAGGGTCGTCGGACACACGTCCGGGCAACGGGTGAAGCCGAAGAAGATCGCGAACGGCTTGCCCTTCAGGGTTTCGTCGGTGACGGTGCGGCCGTCCGGGTCCGTCAGGGCAAACGGGCCGCCGATGGCCGGGCGCGTTGCCGTTGCCGCCTGCGGTGTGGTCGGCGTGTCGGCGCGCTTGACGGCGAGGGTTGCCCCAAGGCCCACCAGCGCCACCCCAACGACGGCCCACAGGATTCGGCGCACCCGCCGCAGGGCGGACGGGCGACTGGTCTCACCGGTGTCCGTCATGTTCGCCTGCCTTGTGCCCATCGGACTTGTGTCCGCCGTGGTGTTCTTCCGCCTTCGGCTTGGCAGCAAGGCTGTCGACCGAGAAGGAGACCTCGACCTTGCCCGCCCTGGCGAACTCGAGCGTTGCGGGGATGGACTCGCCTGCCTTGAGCGGCTGCTTGAGGCCGATGAGCATGATGTGATAGCCGCCCGGCTTCAGCTCCAGCTGGCCGCCGGCGGGCACCTCGACGCCCTCCTTCTGGTGGCGCATGCGCATGATGTTGTTTTCCATCGAGACGGAATGGATTTCCAGCCGCTCGGCGACCGGCGTCGAGCCGCTGACGAGGCGGTCGGCTTCCTTGCCGCCGTTGACGATGGTGAGGTAGCCCGCGCCCGTCTTGGCGCGCGGCGCGGTCTCGCGCGACCATGGGTGCTTGATGGAAATCTCGCCGACCTTGTAGCCATGGGCGAGCGCCACCGGTGCAGCAAGGGTGGAGAGGGCCAGCACGGCCGTCAGCGCGTATGCGAACTTGTTCATGGGTTCGTTCCGTTCCCCGGCGCGCGAGCACGCGCGCCGCAAATCATTGAAAAAGGGTCTTCAGGGTCAGGCGAAGACGGGAACGGGCGGGGCGCGCAGCGGCGGGCGCAGGCGTAGACTCTCACGCCGCAGAACTGGCGTAGAGGGGCGGCGGCTGGACAGAAGGATGAAGGTCAGCGCAACGGCCAGGAGCGCCATCGGCGCTGAGGGCAGCATCGGCAGGCCAAGGTTGGCAAAGACGCAAGGGGCGGCCGTGGTGCTGCCCGTGTCTGCACCGTCCTGAGGCGTGCCGTCCGGGCTGAGGACGGTGGTGACCAGCCCCTGCTCGCCGCAGACGGTGACGACAAAGCCGCCGTCCTGCCAGTCCGGCATGAAGCCGCCCGGAATGATCGCCCGCCAGAACAGCGCAAGCAGCGCCGCCAGCAGTATGGCTGCCGGCAAGGGGTGCTGACGCTTGTGGCGGGTACGGGTCATATACCTCTCATAGCTCGGCTTTTTTGGAGAGCAAGCTTCCCTGCTGTCGCAGGCGTCGCCGCGCAGACGGATTGCCGGATCAGGCGATCCACAGCCTGAGGACTAACGCAACGAGGCTGACGACGGCCAGGCCTGCCAGCCACAGGCCGACGAACCACAGTAGCCGCTTCCACAACGGGCCGGGCGTCTTGGGAGGTGGCGTGGAAGACGGCGGCGTCGAGTGTGGCGGCTGCGGGGTGGGGCGCATCAGTGATAACCCTCATGGCCCACCTTGCCGCGGAACACCCAGTAGGCATAGCCGGTGTAGGCAAGGATGATGGGAATGAGGACGCCCGCGCCCACCAGCATGAATACCTGGCTCTTCTCCGGGGCCGCAGCCTGCCAGATCGTCACCTGATCCGGCACGACGTAAGGGTAGAGACTGATGCCAAGGCCGATGAAGGTGAGGGTGAACAGGATGAGCGAGAGCAGAAACGGCCAGCGCTCCCGCTTGCGCTTGAGCGCGAAGTAGAGCGCAACGGCGGTAACCGCTACCAGCACCGGCACCTGCGCGGTGAACAGTACATTCGGCCAGTCGAACCAGCGCTCGAAATAGGCATTGCTGAGGTAAGGGGTTGCACCGCTGACGACGGCGATCGAGATGAGCATCAGCGCGGCAAACCAGCGGGCATAGGCGCGCGCCTTGGTTTGCAGCGTGCCTTCGGTGCGCATGATGAGCCAGGTGGACCCCAGAAGACCGTAACCGATGACGACGGCAACGCCGGTAACGAGGCTGAACGGGGTCAGCCAGTCCCACCAGCCACCCGAATAGATGCGGCGCTCAAGGTCGATGTCGATGCCCTGCAGCACCGCGCCGAGGATGATGCCCTGCGACAGCGCCGCCACCAGCGAGCCGCCGAAGAAGCCCATGTCCCAGAAGGCGCGGTGGCCGGGGTCGCGCCAGCGGAACTCGAAAGCAACGCCGCGGAAGATGAGGCCGAGCAGCATGGCGATGAGCGGGGCATAAATGGCGGGCAGGATAAGCGCATAGGCCAGCGGAAAGGCGGCCATCAGCCCGCCGCCGCCCAGGATGAGCCAGGTCTCGTTGCCGTCCCACACCGGGGCGATGGTGTTCATGGCGACGTTGCGCTCTTCCCCCACATGCAGGGTCGGGAACAGGATGCCGATGCCGAGGTCAAAGCCGTCCATCACCACATAGGCGAAGACCGCAAAGGCGATGACGAAAGCCCAGACGACGGTCAGGTCGAAGTTGTATTCCATCTCGCGCCTCACTTTGCCGGTTCGGTGGGATGAAGCGAACGGTCGGGGTTGACCGAGGGGGCGGGCGTGATGCCGGCGGTGCGGATGGGCCGGTCGGGCCCTTCCTCGACGCCGGGCTCGCCCGCATGCGGCGCGTGACCCATCAGCTTGATGAGATACCACGTGCCGACGCCGAACACCGCAAAGTAGATGACGACGAATGCGACGAGCGAGGTTGCAACTGCGGGGGCGCCGAGCGGCGACACCGAATCCGCCGTTCGCATCAGGCCATAGACCGTGTAGGGCTGGCGGCCGACCTCTGTCGTCACCCACCCGGCGATGACGGCGACGAACCCGGCCGGGCCCATGGCGAGCGCAAACCGGTGCAGCAGCGGCCAGTCGTAAAGGCGCTTGCGCCAGCGGGCATAAAGGCTGAGGGCGCCGAGTGCGACCATCAGGAGGCCAAGTCCGACCATGATGCGGAATGACCAGAAGACGATGGGCACCGGCGGCCATTCCGAGCGATCTACGCTGTCCAGCCCCTTGAGCGGCGCGTCCAGATCATGGTTGAGGATGATGGAGGAGGCGTTGGGAATCTTGACCGCGCCATGCACCGTGGCCGCTTCCTGATCGGGAATACCAAAGAGGATGAGCGGTGCGCGGCCCTCCGGGTAGCTCTCGAAATGCCCCTCCATCGCCGCGATCTTTATGGGCTGATGCTTCAGTGTGTTCAGGCCATGGAAGTCGCCTACGACCGCCTGAATGGGGGCAACGATGGCGGCCATCCACATGGCCATGGAGAACATGATGCGCGCGCCCTCGTTGGCACGGTCGCGCAGCAGGTGCCATGCGCCCACGCCGCCCACCACCAATGCCGTGGTCAGGTACGCGGCCAGAACGGTGTGGACGAGGCGATACGGAAAGCTGGGGTTAAAGATGATGGGCAGCCAGCTCTCGCCCGGCATGAACTGGCCATTATCGGCCAGGATATGGCCTTGCGGCGTCTGCATCCAGCTGTTCACCGACAGGATCCAGAAGGCCGAGATGAAGGTGCCGATGGCGACCATCAGCGTTGCCGCGAAATGGAGCTTGGGCCCCACACGGTTCATGCCGAACAGCATGACGCCAAGGAACCCTGCCTCGAGGAAGAAGGCGGTCAGCACCTCATAGGCCATGAGCGGGCCGATGACAGGCCCGGCCCTGTCGGAGAAGACGGACCAGTTGGTGCCGAACTGGTAGGACATGACGATGCCCGAGACCACGCCCATGGCAAAGGCGATGGCGAAGATCTTCAGCCAGTATTTGAAAAGGTTAAGGAACACCTCCCGCTTGGTGAAGAGCCACAGGCCCTCCAGCACGGCAAGGTAGCTGGCCAGACCGATCGAGAACGCCGGAAAAATGAAGTGGAAGCTCACCGTGAAGGCGAACTGTATTCGGGCCAGCAGCAAGGCGAGTTCAGAGTCAGCCATGGTTAGGTCCCTGCTCTCTCATATAGCCCCCAGGCTCTTCCCGAGCATGTAGAGTGCAACAAGGAAGATCAAGGCGGCAAAAGCGCTCTGCAGCGTGCCGCTTCCGGCGGCGAGCCGGGCAGCGGTTTTAACGCCGAGCCGTCCACCGACCACTCCGCCTGCGATGAACGCGGCGGCCAGCATCCAGTCAACGAGGCCGGACAGGGAATAGTTCAGTGCGGTTGTCAGCCCGAACGCCGTAACCGCCACGAGTGACGAACCGATGGCGTTGAGGATCGGCATGCCGGTGGAGGCCGTCAGGCCGGGGACGATGAGGAAACCGCCCCCAATCCCGAAGAAGCCGGAGAAAATGCCGGTGCCAAGACCCATGCCCAGAACCTTGGGCGCTTTTTCCCGGTTGCACTCCGCCCCTGGGGTGCCGGGGTCATGGCGGCGCAGCACCATGACGATGCCAACGCCGATCATGACGAGAGCAAAGAGGGCGAGCAGCTTTTGCCCGTCCACGGCCTTGCCGATGGTGGAGCCGGCCAGCGCGCCCAGGACGCCCGCGGCCGTGAACAGCCCCGCGCAGCGCCACTTGACGTTGCCTGCCCGCGCATGGTGCACCAGGCCGGTCGCGGCATTGGCCGCCACGGCGAACGCACTGGTGCCGATGGCGACGTGCGGGTTCGGAACGCCGACAAGATAGACCAGCAGCGGGACTGCCAGAATGGAGCCCCCGCCGCCTGCCAGCCCGAGGATGAACCCCACGAGGCTGCCCGATCCTGCGCCCAGCAGATATTGCAGAGGCTCCAGCATGTGCGCCAACCCGGTTACATCTCAGGGCTGACGAGCCATTCGCGGCCCTTCAGCATTCCGTGCCAGTAGATGGGGGGCAGCATCGCGGCCTTGAGGAGCCATGCCTTGCGTGTCGGCCGTGTGCCGTCCAGCACCCACTTGGGGAAGGTCGGGGCCAGCTTGCCGCCGTAGCCGAATTCAGCCAGCACAATCTTGCCGCGCTCGACAGTGAGCGGGCAGGAGCCGTAGCCGTCATACAGCGGCGCGGGCTCGCGGCCTTCCAGAACCGCCAGCGCATTGACGGCGACGATGGGCGCCTGCTTGCGCGTGGCGGCAGCCGTCTTGGCGTTGGTGGTGTTGATGGCATCGCCCAATGCAAAGACGTTGGCGTACCGGGCGTGGCGCAAGGTGGCGGGATCGACCTCGATGAAGCCGCTGGCATCCGCAAGCGGGCTGCGGCGCACGAATTCGGGCGCACGCTGCGGCGGCACGGCATGGAGCATGTCGAATTCGCGCTCGTAGCGGACGGTCTGGCCGTCCGCGTCGTTGCGGGTGAACGTGGCGATACCGCGCGGGCCATCAACGGCCACCAGTGTCGAGCCGAAGTTGAGCCCGATGCCGTAGCGCTGCACATATTCCATGAGCGCCGGGACGTAATCGGCGACGCCGAACAGGGCCGCCCCGGCCAGATGGAACTCCACTTCCGTGTCCGCCAGAGTGCCTGCTTCCCGCCAGATGTCGCAGGACAGGTACATGGCCTTCTGCGGGGCCCCCGCGCATTTGATCGGCATGGCAGGCTGGGTGAACAAGGCGCGCCCGCCGCGCAGCCGCCGCGCCAGTTCGTAGGTGTAAGGAGCGGTATCGAACCGGTAATTGCAGGTCACGCCGTTGCGCCCGAGCGTCTTGGACAGCCCGGGAATGGCCTCGAAATCGAGTACGATGCCAGGCGCGGCAATGAGCACGCCGTAGCTGACGGTCGAGCCATCCTCCAGCTGCACCTCGTTTGCTTCGGGCGCAAAGCCGGTGACGGCGCGGTTGATCCAGGTTGCCCGGTCCGGAATGACGCTGGCCATCGGTCGCCGGGTCTCCTCGGACCGGAAGACACCGGCGCCGACCAGCGTCCAGCCGGGTTGATAGAAATGCTCAAGCGCCGGGTCGATGATCGCCACCGACAAGGAGGGGCGGCGCTTGAGCAGGCTGGCGGCCGCGGCGATGCCGCCGCTGCCGCCGCCGACCACGACAATGTCGAAGCATCGGGCAGAGTGCTTTGGCGCGGACCGTTGCACAGAAAGGCGGGCGCGCAGGCCTGCGAGGTCATAGCCCGCCGCAGAGGCTGCGCCCAGAATATCAGCTGCCGGACGGGACCCGGCGCTGGCCAACGCCCACAGCATGGCGGCGCGGGTGCCGCTGCGGCAGTAGGCGAGAACGGGTCCGTTGGCGTCCGCGAGCACGTCGCCCATGCGGGCGACGTCAGCGTCCGCGATATTGCCGGTGGTGACGGGGATATGGGCAAAGCCGAGGCCGTGCTGCGCGGCGGCGGCGGCAATGGCGCTGGCATCCGGCTGGCCCGCCTCTTCGCCATCCGGGCGGTTGCAGATAATGGTGGTGAAACCGGCGGCGGCTGCGCGTGCAAGGTCGTCCTCGGTCAGCTGGCCGCAAACCGAGAACTCGGTGGTCAGGGTTTTGAATGTCATGTCGTGTCTTCAGAGCGTATCGAGCGGGATTTTCAGGTAGCGGACGCCGTTGTCCTCCGGCGCAGGCAGATGCCCGCCGCGCATGTTCACCTGAATGGACGGCAGAATGAGCCTGGGCATAGACAAGGTCGCATCCCGCGCCGTGCGCATGGCGACGAACTCGTCCTCGCTCACGCCATCGTGGACATGGACATTGCCCGTTTGCTGCGCGCCAACCGTGGTCTCCCAGGCGTAGCTGTCGCGGCCGGGGGCCTTGTAGTCATGGCACAGGAACAGGCGCGTTTCGGCTGGCAGGCAGAGCAGGCGCCGGATGGAGCGAAACAGCTGACGGGCATCGCCCCCGGGGAAATCTGCGCGGGCGGTGCCGTAATCGGGCATGAACAGGGTGTCGCCAACGAACGCGGCATCACCGATCACGTAGGCCATGTCCGCCGGGGTGTGGCCGGGTACATAAAGAGCAACGGCGTCCAGGTTGCCGATGCGGAAGGTGTCGCCGTCAGAAAACAGCCGGTCAAAATCTGAGCCGTCACGGGAAAAGTCGGTGCCTGCGTTGAACACCTTGCCAAAGATCGCCTGAACCTGAACGATTTCGCGGCCAATGGCGAGCGTGCCGCCGAGCATCTGCTGGAGGTAGGGGGCGGCTGAGAGATGGTCGGCATGGGCGTGGGTTTCCAGCAGCCACTCAACCTCTATACTTTCGTTTTTTATGTAACTGATGATGCCATCGGCGGAGCGGGTGCTGGTGCGCCCTGAGGCAGAATCGTAATCAAGCACGCTATCGATAATTGCGGCGCGGCGGGTTTCCGGACAGTGCGCTACATAGCTGACGGTGTTGGTCGTCTCGTCGAAAAACGCCTTGATGATTGGCTGCTTGGCAGGAGACGTGCGGGATCGTTCGATCTGGTCTGCTGCATGGCGGAGAGGTCGGTCAGACACAGCGGGCTCCCATTGAATCGGTTACGATTTATTAATTTATGAATTTATGTAATTAAATGGTCGGCTTGCGTCAACCCAATTGCGGTGCCATGTTCCGCGGTATGCAGACTGAGCCGATATCTCCTGTAAATACGCCGCATCCGAGCCTGAGGATCGGCGACCGGGCCCCTAATTTTCGCGCGCGCAGCACCCTGGGTGATGTGAGCCTTGCGGATTATCGGGGCCGATGGCTGATGTTCTTCTCGCATCCCGGGGACTTCACGCCGGTCTGCACCAGCGAGTTCGTGGCCATCGCACGTGCCGCGGACCGGTTCGCCGCCATGGATTGCGCCCTGCTCGGATTGTCGGTGGACAGTCTCTATTCCCATCTGGCGTGGGTGCGCTCGATCCGGGACTCGTTTGGCGTCACCGTCCCCTTCCCGATCGTGGAGGACCCGTCCATGGCCATTGGCCGCGCCTATGGCATGATTGATGAGACGGCCCGCGATGCATCGTCGATCCGCAGCACCTATTTCATCAATCCAGAGGGCATCATCCGGTCAATTGTCTGGTATCCGGCCAACGTCGGCCGCTCGGTGGAGGAATTGCTGCGCCTGCTGGCGGCCTTGAGACAGACGGAAGACGGGTCGGTCATGTCTCCTGAAGGCTGGCGGCCGGGTGATGCGCTGTTGATGTCGCCTGTCCAGACGCAGGCCGAGGTGCTGGCCGAGACCCGGCCGGAGCAGCCTTGGTTTTGCAGGAAAGCTGAGAAATGACGCCGCTTTATGCCTCTCGCCCGGCAGCGGAAGCGGCTGCGGACCGGCTGCGCATCTACGCCCAGCCGCAGCGGCTGATGATTCTCTCCTTCCTGAAATCGGGCGAGCATACGGTCGGCGAAATCGAAGAGGCGACCGGAATTACCCAGCCGGCGCTCAGCCAGCAACTTGCGGAACTGCGCCGCGCTGAACTGGTGACCGCTCGCCGCGAAGCCAAGAAGGTCTGTTACCGGCTGGCAAGCGACTGGGTGCGCCAGTGCCTGCAGAGCATCGAGGCGATGACTGGAAGCGGCCAGGGCGAGAACGATGATCGGGCGCGCCCTCTTGTGCTGTCACAGCCGGCCCGTCCGCAGCCAAAGCGGCCCAGCGGTGCCGCGGCGTTCGCGATCGTCGATTAAGGTTGACCCCTTAAAAGGCTAATTTCTCTACTCCTTAACGTGCAAGGCCGCCCCGGTGGTGGCACCAAGGCGGCCTTGTCTTCCCAGAGGGGGGAGGGAAGCAAAGAGGCTACTTGCGCAACTCCATGGTGCGCTCGTCCAACTGGTAGCGCGACATGATGCCGACGCTGGCGAGCAGGAACAAAGTGGAGAAAACGCAGTAGCAAAGGGTGATGCCCAAAACGGCGCTTTCGGGCTGGGTGACGGTCTCGCCCGCCTTGGCCTCGATGTAGCCGAACAGGCCCAGGATGATGCCGGTCGTTGAAGCGCCGATGGCCTGCCCCAACTTCTCGACCATGATGTAAAGGCCCGCCAGGCTGCCGCCGATATGCTGGCCGCTGGTGCGGTAGCCGTATTCGATGGTGTCCGGCAGCATGGACTGGGAGATCATGACGATGCCGCCGTTGCCAAGGCCCGCCAGGAGGCCGATGGCAATGATGATCCACTCTGCCGTGCCGGGGCCGAACGGCCACCACAGCACCCAGGTGAAGGCCGTGAACACGCCGGCGAAAAGATAGGTCATGCGTTTGCCGTAGCGCTTGGCCATCCACAGCCAGAACGGCTGGGCGCAGACCGTGCCGATGGTCAGCGTGAGGTAGATGACGCCGAGCCAGGCGTCGGACATCTCCAGCCGCCGCTGCACGAAGAAGGCGGCGGAGGCCGTGTGCAGGCCGGCGGCGCTCAGCAGCATGAGCTTTGCGCCCTGAAGGGTGAGGAACGGCTTGTTGGAGGCGGCCAGCTTCATCTGCTCCTTGTAGGAGAGATGCTTGGTACCGACGGCCACTTCGCGCTGGCGCGCGCCGCGGGTGAACCAGAAGCAGGCCATCAGCACGGCGAAGATGCCAAGGCCCATGATGATGCCCATGGCGCGGTGACCGGCAAGGCCGCCGCCGAAATAGGCGATGAGGAAGGTGGTGGCCGAGCCGCCCGCCATGTTGCCGAGCGAGCCGTTGATGACGCGGAAGGACATCATCTTGGAGCGCTCGTGTGGGGTGTCGGTCATCTCCGCTGGCATTGCCATGTAGGGCACGGCGAAAATGGCATAGGAGGTAGCGTGCATCAGCAGTAGCGCCACCAGCATGGCGATTGCGCCCGATTTGGTTTCGGCGATCGGCGCGTTGAAGGCCAGCATGAAGGTGAGGCCGCAGGCAAAGGCGCCGGCGAACAGATAGGGGCGGCGGCGCCCCCACTTGGTGCGGGTGCGATCGCTGAGACCACCGAAAATGGGATCGGCAATGCCGTCATAAATCTTGGCGAGGCCAAAGATGATGCCGGCCACTGCTGGCGGCACGGCCATGTAGTCGGTCATGAAGCGCAGCAGCAGATAACTGCCGACCATGAAGGCGGTCAGGCCCAGCGTGCCGATGCTCCAGCCGAGCTGGAGCTTGAGGGGCATGGGCTGCGTGGTTCCCCCAGGCGCTGCCCCCGCCGGTTGGGTTGATGTCATGCTGTGGCCTCCCGCTTTTTTAGGCGCAATTTTTTGTGGCCTAAAACAAGCACAGCCGGGCAGCATTGACTGCCCGGCTGTTCAGCTTGTCCGCTGGGCGGATATTAGGGAGGCCCGTGCGATCCTGCCCGGCGGCGCAGTGCCGCAGCTTGGCAGGTCGCCTGGATTACAGATAGACCCACGGGCGTGCTGCCCGATCCGCCTCGCGGAATGCCGAGATCTCGGCGCGGCGCTTGAGAGTGATCTCGATGGCGTCCAGCCCCTCTAGCAGCATTTCCCGGGCTTCCGGCTCCAGGGCGAAGGAAAACTCCTTGCCGTTGGGCGCGCGAACAATGCAGGCTTCCAGATCGATGTTCACTTGGCGGGCGGCGGGATCTGCCTCCACTTGCGCGGCCAGCTCCGCGATGCTGTCTGCGGGCAGCTCCACCGGCACGATGCCGTTGCGCACGCAGTTGCCCCGGAAGATCGGGTTGAAGCTGGGCGCAACGACGGCGCGGATGCCGTATTCGCTCAAGGCCCAGGCCGCATGCTCGCGGCTGGAGCCGCAACCGAAATTGCTGCCGCCCAGAATGAAGCGGGTTCCGGCATATTCCGGCTTGTTCAGCACGAAGTCCGGGTTCAGGTCGCGCCCGCCGATGGCGGTGTAGCGCCAGCCGGCGAACAGACCCTCGGCCAGACCCTGCTTGCCGACCGATTTCATCTCGCGAGAGGGGATGATGATGTCGGTGTCGATATTTTCACGAATGATCGGCGCGGTGACGGCCGTCATCTGACGGAACGGTTCGTTGCTCATGCTGCCACCTCACGCGGATCGGCGATTTTACCGGCAATGGCCGACGCGGCCACGGTTTCGGGCGAAGCCAGATGGGAGCGGGTCTCCGGCCCCTGACGGCTTTCGAAATTGCGATTGGTGGAGGTCACCACCCGCTCCTGAAAGCCCATGGCCTCGCCGCCTGCAAAGAAGCACATGGAGCAGCCCGCCTCGCGCCACTCGAACCCGGCTTCAAGGAAAATCTTGTCCAGCCCCTCCGCCTCAGCGGCGGCCTTCACCTTCATGGAGCCGGGCACGCAGATGGCCTTGACGCCGTCTGCAACCTTGCGGCCCTTGAGGATGGCCGCAGCGCGGCGCAGGTCAGACAGACGTGAGTTGGTGCAAGAGCCGATGAATGCGGCGTCGATCTTGAGCGACTGGATCGCCTGGCCCGCCTCGATCGCCTGGTACTTCAGCGCACGGTCGTAGCTCTCGCGGCTGTCGCGGTGGGAGACGTCCTCGAACACCGGCACGGTGCCGGTGACCGGCATGGCCTGCTGCGGGCTGGTGCCCCAGGTGACCATGGGCGTGACTTCGGAGGCATCGATCTCCAGCTCGGTGTCGAACACCGCGTCCGCATCGCTTTGCAGCTGGCGCCAGCTTGTCACCGCGCGGTCCCAGTCTGCGCCCTTGGGCGCATAGGGGCGGTCTTTCAGATATTCGAACACGACGTCGTCCGCCGCGATCAAGGCGGAGAAGGCAGAAAATTCGGTCGCCATGTTGCACAGCGTCAGGCGGCCCTCAACGTCGAGCGCGCGAACGGCTTCGCCGGCATACTCAACGACGTGGCCCTTGGCGCCGCTGGAGCCGAACTTGCCGAGCAGATACAGCGCCAAATCCTTCGGGGTGACGCCGCTGGCCAGGCGGCCGCTGATCGTGACGCGCATGGTCTTGGGCTTCTTCACGCGCAAGGTGGCGGTCGCCAGCGCATGCTCGGCTTCCGATGAACCGATGCCCCAGGCGAGGGCGCCAAGCGCGCCCTGCGTGCAGGTATGGCTGTCCGGGCAGACCAGCGTGACGCCGGGCAGCACGATGGCGTTTTCCGGTGAAATCACGTGGACGATGCCCTGACGCGGGTCGCCGAGGTCGAACAGCGTCAGCCCCGCGTCCTGAGCCGCCTTGCGGGTGGCCAGGATGAAATTGGTGCCGGTCGGCATGATGGTCTTGTCGGTGCGGCCGGGCAGCGTGTCGACCACGTGGTCCATGGTCACAAAGGTCTGGCGCGGGGCCACGACGGGGCGGTTCGCCGCCTTCAGGCTCTCCAGCGCCACCGAGCCCGTGCGCTCGTGCAGCATGATGCGGTCGATGAGGACAAGACCCGTCCCGCCGCCGAGGTCGGCGACCTGGTGGGCGTCCCATATTTTCTCGAAAGCGGTTTTTCCCACGTGTACCTCCTGTAAGCGCCCAATATAGCGGGCAAGAGGCTCATTTGCTATAATCTTATATCAAAATAGAATTGGTGCCCGACAGCTGAGGATTGCGCTATAGAGCCGGTGTCGTAACAGGGGGCGGAGAGACTGAATGGCAAGCGAGCGCAAAGGGGGGATACCCCTTTACCATCAGATCTTTCTGGTCCTGCGGGATGAAATTCTGAGCGGGCAGCGCCCCTATGACAGCCCGGTACCTACCGAATTCGAGGTGGGCGAGCAATTCGGCGTCTCCCGCATCACGGCGCGCCGCGCACTGGATGAGCTGGCGCTCGAAGGACTGGTGGAGCGTCGCCGCCGCACCGGAACGCGGGTCATATACCGCTCTCCCGCCAAGCCGATCGAGGCGGATATCGATCAGGCGGTCGAATCGCTCATCGCCTTTGGTCGCAACACCAGCGTGCAGGTTCTGGAAATCACCCGCGATCTGGCGGACCCGCTCATCGCCTCGCGACTGCAGGTGGCAGAGGGTGCGGGGGTCATTCGTGCCGTGCGTTTGCGCCAGTTCGATGACGCTCCGCTCGGCGAGATCACCAGCTGGCTGCCGGAGCGGTTTGCAAAGCTGGCAGACCGCAGCACGCTGACCAACACGCCCATGCTGGAATTGCTGCGCGGGGCCGGGGTAAAAATCGGCGGTGCGCAGCAGACCATCGAGGCGCGGGTGGCGGACCCCAACCTTGCCGAACGTCTCGCCATCGCGCCGCTGGCCCCCGTGCTGCGCGTGGAGCGTCTGGTGGAAGACGATGCCAATCGCCCGGTGCTGCTGACGGTCGCCAACTACCGCGCCGACCGTTACCGCATCAGCCTTGATCTGCACACCGGCAGCCGCATCGTCCCGGATATTCACTAGCCTTACGGAACTCAGCGGACACACGCCCTGATCCGGAAGTTACTTTTGCCGGGCCGAGTAAAGGCAGCGGGCCCCCGGTAAATGCGGCGGCCTGCCTACGCGGCGTTAGGCGACTCGGGAACAAGCTCGGCCCTGCCTACCGGAACGCGCCTGCGCACCTCCGGCAGGGGCTCGGTGATGGATGGCCTTCCTGTTTCGATTCATTTACCAGATGATTGTGGCTCGCTTTTACCGGCAACAAGCCGGCGTATGCCTAGAGCCGTAACTTGAGCGCGGCAATTGCCTCAATGCTGAACTGTATCTGACAATGCGAGCGTGGGCATTTCTGCATCTCAGCGTAAATTTTATTCATCAAGCGATTCAGAAACCTCTGCGTTTGCGGTCCATTGCATGCGTGCCCGCGAAATACGTAGCCTAAGCCTGGAAGCGGCCATCAAAAAAACTATTCGCGCACGAGATTCATATTTCTACTTGCATGAACCGATTAGGAAAACGGCATAAATAACTACCTAACGGATAGGCCTGCTGTTCTTCGTTAAGGCCTATTGTTCCCTCTGGAAGATTCCGGTTCAATATCTAGAACAAGGTAATTAGTGGGGAAATTTCAGTATGCGGTTAGCCCTGGTTCAGGGGCGCGTTACGGTGCGCGCAGCGGATGGCCCGGCTCATGAGTATGAGCGCTATTCGATCACGGTGAACCCAGACGGCAGCCGTACGCTGCGCACCCTCACAGTTTCTCCCCAGGGCAGCCTCGTGCGCGATGTCAATCAGAATGTCACGCGTGACTGGCAGCCCACTTCCGGCGCCAGCCGCCTTTACCTGGACGGCCAGCCATGCGGCGTAATTACAAAATTCGTTACCGGGCAGACCATCCGCTCGGTCGTCTACCAGCACGGCAGCGTCGACATCGCCGAATTTGACGCGCCCAAATCGCGCTACTCGCTTGGCTTCCATCCGATCGCTGACGAATGCTGGAAAATGGCGCTCATTCCGCTGGAGACCGGCAAGCGCCACCCGCTGGCGACGCACACCTGCTCGGTGACGTGGAACGGCAAGACCATCGGCCACGGACAACTGGTCGAAAGCGAGGTCGAGTATCTGGGTCTCGAGCAAAGAACCATCGGCGGCGTGGCGCACGAGTGCCGCACGTTCCTGTGGTTCACGCCGTTCAGCAAGGTGCTGAAGATCTGGGCGCTCGGCGACCACTACGCCTTTGCGGGCCTCGAGGTGTTGGAAGGCGGCAACGCCGGGACCGTCTATGAGGTGGCCGCCCTCGAATACGAGACCTGGTGAGGCGAGATCGCTTCCTCTCCAACAACAGGAAAAATAGACATGCAGCAGCGCCCCGGACTTCCGTTTTCAATCCGAGCGGGCTGGGCCGTCGGCAGCATCGTCACAACGACGCTGATCTTCATTACAAACACCTTCTTCCTGCGGTTCATGACCGACTACATCGGTCTGGCGGCCGCGCTTGCTGGCACGCTGCTGGCCGCGACGAAAATCGTAGATGCCTGCATTAATCCTGTAATGGGCCTCGTCAGCGACAACACCCAGTCCCGCTGGGGACGGCGGCGGCCGTATCTGCTGGCAGGCACGTTGCTGGGCGCTCTCAGCCTCATCCTCATGTTCAATGTGCCGATGAGCCTGACAGGCGCGCTGGTGCCCGCCTATGTGTTTGCGGTGCTGGTGCTGGTTTCTGTCGCTTACACCGCTTTCAACGTGCCGTACTTGGCCATGATGGCCGAGATGACCAGCAACCCGCAGGAAAGGGCGCTGTTGGTGTCTTACCGGGTGTACGCGTTGGCCGCGGCACAGTTCATCGTGGGCGGCGGCGCCCCGCTCCTGGTGGAGCGGCTGGGGGCGGATCGCCCGGCCTACGGCGGGATGTCGATGGTGCTGGCGCTGATGGTCATCGCGGTCGGCCTGGTCGCCTTCTTCTCCACCCGCCGCGCGCCGGTGACCGAACTGCAAGCCGCTGCCAAGTCGCGCTTCTGGTCGGCCCTGCCCACGCTCTTCCGCAGCAGGCTCTATGTCGCCGTGGTGCTGGTGAAGGCAACGTTCCTCATCGGCTCGACTGCGCACACTGCCACTGCCACCTACTATGTGCGCTACGTGATGCAGGCGAGCGAGTCGACGCTGAGCCTCTTTCTCCTGGTCTACTCGCTTGGAATGGTTGCCTCGCAGGCGCTGTGGCTGAAACTGATCGGTCGCACGAGCAAGGTCTTCGCCTTCATGGGCGCCGCCAGCATTTATACGATCGTCAGCATCATCTGGGCCTTCCTGGGCGCCCATGTGCCGACGGAGGTATTTATCCTGCTCTCGGCGATCAACGGCATTGGTGCGGGCGGCCTGCTGCTGACCAGCGAGTCCATGCTGCCGGACGCCATCGAGGATGATTATCGCCTCTCCGGGCTGCGCCGCGAGGGCACGCTCGCCTCGCTCTTCACTTTTGCCGAGAAGGGCGCCAACGCCATCGGCATCGCAGGCGTTGGCTTCGCATTGTCCTTCTACGGCTATGTCGCGCCGCCACCGGGCGAGACTCTGAGCGAGGCTGGCCTCCAGGCCATCCTGTTCGCCTTTGGCCTGATGCCTGCGATTTTTGTCGGGGCCAGCACGCTCTGGCTCCTGATCCTGCGCCGCCGCCGGGCCGCAGCAACTGCGAGTTGAGACCGCACGGCAACAGGAACGAGCGGCGGGACGTCTGATGAGGCGCTCTTCGGTCGACCCGCCACCCAAACACGCCGGGCAAAGGAAGCAACGACACCGGCGGCAGTCACCGGAAGGGCCGGGAGGGGCCCGCAATAAAACGACGATTAGTCAACAGGGGGACTTTCCAGTCATGTCCAGTACCAAGTTACGTTCGTATTTCTTGCTCGCCGGGGGGTCGCTCCTGCTCGCGGCCGCACCCGCCATGGCCCAGACCGCTGGGGCTCCGGCAGCCGCAGCTGCTGCCGGCGAGGCCGCCAGCCTCGACGCGATCGTGGTGACGGCCCGCAAGCGCAGCGAAAGCCTGACCGAGACGCCGGTTGCCGTGACGGCGCTCACCGCTGCCGACCTGAGTCAGCGGGGCATCGTCGACTATTCAGGCCTCAACGACTTCGCGCCGGGCTTCCGCTACGAGACGCAGGGCTCATCGGTTGCCACCCGCGGCTTCAACACCTTTGTGGTACGTGGTATCTATCCGGGGTCTGACTCGCCCGAGCGTCAGGCCGTCTCCGTCTTCGTCGATGGCGTGCCCGTTGGCGGCGGCGGCGCCATCCCGGGCCTGACGGACGTAAGCCAGGTGGAAGTGGTCAAGGGGCCCCAGTCGGCCTATTTCGGCCGCTCGACCTTCGCTGGCGCCGTTAACTTCATCACTCGCGCGCCGGGCTTTGATACGCGCTTCAACGCAGACGTAACACTGGGCAACTACGCGGGTCGCGAAGTGAAGGTGGCGGTTGAGGGCCCGATCGTCGGCAACATCCTGGCAGGCCGCCTGTCGGCACGCCACTATCATGCCGGCGGCCAGTACGACAACTACAGCAACGAGGGCAAGCTGGGTGAGCGCGAGACCAATTCGTTCGCAGGCAGCCTCTTATTCACTCCCTCGGACGATCTGCGCATCCGCGCCAACTATACGGGCTGGGAAGACGAGGACGGCCCGGCGGCGCAGGCCTACCTGCTGGCGGGCGACTACAATTGCGACGCCAGGGGCGGCACGACGCTGAACTACTTTTGCGGCGCAATTCAGAAAGCCCCGAAGGAGCGGATCAGTCAGTATACCGGGGCACCGGGAGCGGTCTTCGGCGGTCTTGCCGAGCGTAACCAGGTCTATGAGTCTGACTTTCTGAATTCGCCGGGCCTGCACCGCAAGGCGCACCAGGGATCGATCGCACTGGATTACGACCTGCCGGCCGGTTATTCATTCAACGCGAATTACGGCTTTGGGCGCAACAAGTGGGGTCATATGGTCGATACGGCCAACCGCCCAGGCGCCTACGCATGGTTCATCATTCCCTATGACATCAAGAACCAGTCGGCGGAACTGCGCATCGCCAGCGACCAGGAGCTGCCGTTCAAGTTCCTGTTCGGTGGAAACTGGTTCAACCAGAAGACGCTGACGGGCTCGTTCTCCAACAAGAGCCAGGATGCGGCCGGCGTGCCGGTCGGCCTGTTCAACCGCGGCCAGGTGCTGACCCGCACGACGACGGATACCTACGGTTTGTTCGGCTCGCTGGGCTATGACTTCACCGACGCACTGAGTTTCAGCGTCGAGGGTCGTCTGCAGTGGGACGAGATCTCGCAGCAGGCGCTGTCACCGCTTGGCGACAAGCTGTCGGGCACCACCCGTTCCTTCACGCCGCGCGCAATCCTGCAATACAAGATCGACCGCGATCTGAACATCTATGCGTCCTACTCAGAGGGCACCCGCCCGTCCCAGTTCAACGCCGGCCTGCTTGGCCTGTCGGCGAGCGCCCGGGCCCAGGTCGAGGCCCAGGTCGATGTCCCGCTTCAGGTGGACGAAGAGCGCCTGCGCATGGGCGAATTCGGCGTGAAGGGCAACTTCTTCGACGGCCGCCTGCAACTCCTCTCGGCTCTCTACTATGGCAAGTGGCAGGACAAGCAGATCCAGGTATCGGTCGGTTACTTCGATCCCAATTACCGGACCATCCAGCTGCTGCTGCCGCAGGGTGAGGTCGAGGTGTACGGTATCGAACTGGAAAGCAAGTTCGCTGTGACCCCTGAGCTGCGTCTGGAAGGCACGCTTGCCTACAACGAGACGGAGATCAAGCGGACCAGCTGCACCGAGTGCGGCAACATCACTGGCGATACCAATCCGGTCGGCAACCGGCTGCCGCGCTATCCGGCCCTGACCGGTACCGTCTCGCTCGATTACCAGAAGCCGATCAATGACGACTGGGTGGGTTATGGCCGCACCGACTTCGTCTACACCGGCAAGCAGTATGCGACCGAAGCGAACAAGGCATGGACGTCCGATCGTGGAATTGTGAATGCCCGCATCGGTATCCACAATGATGCATACCGCTTCGAAATCTGGGGCAAGAACATTTTCGACAACAAGACCCCGGTCAATATCGGCCGCGCAGGCGATACCTTCACCGGCGCCAACGCCATGATCGTCGGTCCGGCAGAGCGCGCGACCTACGGCATCAGGGTAGCTTTGACCTACTAGTGTCAGGATGACGGATGGCGGCGCCTGCTTTCTCCAACGAGGAGGCGGGCGCCTGCTTTTTGCGAGCAGGTGATAGCATGACAATAGACCGTCGTATCTTTCTGGGAGGTGCCGTCGCCATGGGGGCCACCGCCGCGGCGCCGGCGCTGGCCTGGAGCGGCGGCTTGCCGGACGTCTGGGCGCGCCATGGCGCCATCGCCCGCAGCGGCGGGCAGATGCACTATGCAACGTTGGGAGACCCTGCCAATCCCGCCGTGGTGCTGCTGCCCAAGCTCGGCGGCTGGATCGCGGACTGGCGGCACGTGGCTCCGCGCCTGGCCGAGCAATATTACGTGATCGCCATCGACCCTCCGGGCCACGGCGGGTCCCGGTTCCTCGGGCATGCACCCTATGTGCAGACACTGGCCGAATCAGCCTCCGCCGTATTGGCGACGCTGACATCGCTGGGCATCCAGCGGTTTTTCGTTGTCGGAAACTCGTTGGGCGGATGCATCGGGGTCATGCTTGCGGCCTCCTGGCCGGAGGCGGTTGCGAAGCTGGGGCTGGTGAGCACTGCTCTTTACGGAAAGCAGTCTCTGGCGGATATCAGGATAGCCGACCAGTCGCCGCGCCCCGGCAATTATGATGCCGACTGGAACCCGTTGCCCCGCACGCTCGACCGCACCGCCAAGACCTTCGGCATGACGCCGCAGATCAATGAAGAGCTCAACCAGAGTCGGGCGGTTGCGGGCAAATGGGTGCGGGCCTCCGAGCGCGGCGTGATGATGGGCGGCGTCGCGGCGGCTCTGCCGCGGATCAAGGCGCCGACGCTGCTGGTCTACGGCTCGAGCGGCTCCTACCTGAAATACCAGCAGGTGGCTCGCGAGCGGATGCAGAACCCTCGCATCGTCACGCTGGCGGCCAAGGGCTCGTTTGTGCACCAGGAACTGCCTGAGGAGACGGCCAGGGTGCTGCTGGATTTTCTCGCAGAAGCCTGAAAGGAAGGCGGCCCGGGGCTGTCCGGGGCCGCCTTCTTGAAGCGTTCGGGCTTTTACCGGGCCCAGATGCTCGGCTCCCGGTGCCGCTCCGGATGACGGACGAAGATGTTCGCCGGCCGGGGCAGGCCAAGATTCTCCCGCAGTGTGGCGCCTTCATATTCTGTGCGGAACAAGCCACGCTTCTGCAAGATCGGCACAACATGCTCGACGAAATTGTCGAGGCAGTCGGGGAGGGTGTTGGGCGCCAGGGCAAAGCCGTCGCACGCCCCGTCCCGGAACCAGTCCTCGCACATGTCAGCGATCTGCTCGGGCGAGCCGGCGAGACTCCAGCTGGCACGTGAAATGCTGACACGCCGGGCCAACTGCTCGATCGAGAGATTTTCCTCGCTTGCCATGGCGAGGATCTGCCTCTGGACGGACTGGCCACCGTTGGTCAGGGCAATGCTATCCGGCAGAGGCCCATTGAGCGGGTAGGATGACAGGTCGATCCCGCCCAGCAGCATCTCGAGGCGTGCAACGGCCAGCTCGAGTGGAATACGCTCGAGAAGATCGCGTTCAGCCCTGCGGGCTTCTGCTTCCGTCGAGCGCACCATGAGTTGGCAGGACGGCAGGATGGCGACCGATGATGCGTCTCGCCCGAAGGCTGCGATGCGCTGCTTCATGTCGGCATAGAACGCCTGGGCTCGGGCCTTGGAGGACTGGGCCGTGAAGACCATGTCCGCCGTGCGGGCGGAGAGTTGCATGCCCGGCTCGGACCCGCCGGCCTGCACAATGACCGGATGTCCCTGTGGCGGACGGCAGACGTTGAGCGGACCCTCGACGCTGAAGAACCGCCCCTGGTGCGCCAGGGCATGCACCTTGTCCGGATTGAAATAGCGCCCGGCGGCCACATCCTTCAGCAGGGCATCGTCCTCCCAGCTGTCCCACAGTCCCTTGACCACGTCGACGAATTCTTCAGCGCGTGCGTAGCGGTCGTCGTGCGCCACATTGGATTGACGCCCGAAATTCCGCGCTTCGCTGTCGGTCGTGGAGGTGACGACGTTCCAGCCCGCCCGGCCGCCGGTGATGTGGTCGAGCGAGGCGAAGCGGCGGGCGAGTGCATAGGGCTCGTTGTAGGTAGTGGATGCGGTTGCGATGAGGCCGATGTGCTCGGTCACCATGGCAAGCGCGCCGAGCAAGGTGGTCGGCTCCAGTTTGCCGCTGTTGTCGGTGGCGGCAAAGGCGTCGCGGCCGGGAATATGATGGTAGCCCTGGGCGTCGCCCGCAAAGAAGACATGGAATTTCCCGCGCTCGGCCGTCTGGGCGATGCGCGCATAAAACTTAACGTCATGGAGGTCTGCCGGGCCGTCGGCAGCATAGCGCCAGCCGCCGGGATGGGCGCCGCTGTTGTGAATGAATACAGCCAGCTTCATTTTTTTATTCTTCATGAGTTCCTCCTACTCAACCCGTTCAGACCGGCCGTCGATGCACATGAACATGCGGCTGTCATTGTCATTCAGCGTTACGACCTCGCCACTGCCCACATGGATGAGGTCCTCCAGATGAAAGCGTCCCACTCCGACATTCATCCAGGTCATGTCGCAGCTCAGCACGCTGCCATCGACCAGCTCGAACGGTGACAGGGAATTGCCGGGATGCGGGTGATCAGTATGCTCCAGCCCTACTGAGTGAATGGAGCAGCCGCTGAAACTGTCGTTACCTGCCGCCTGGATATGGCCGACGACAGCGCGCTCGATGTCGCTCGACATTCGTCCCGGTCGGAATTCCTGCAAGGCGGCATGCCAGCCCCGGCGCATGGCGTTGTAGCGGCGCAGCTGTTCCGCCGTGGGTTCGCCAATGACGGCAGTCCGGCCGATATCGCTGGTGTAATGATCAAACTCGGCCGTTGCGTCGAACGTGACATTGTCTCCGGGTTGCAGCGGTGTTGCCTTGGGCATTCGGCCGACGCCGGGGCGATAGGGCGTGATGAGCAGGAAGACCGGCCGGCCTCCGAGAAGGGGGACGGTGGACCAGAACGCCCGTTCTGCCTCGGCGCATGTGGCGCCGCCTGCAATGGCCTCGGCGGCATTCAACAGTCCGATTTCCGTCTTGCGGGTGGCCGCACGCATGAGGCGCAGCTCCTCCGGGGTCTTAACCATGCGAATATCGCGCAGAAGATCGCGCGCGTCGCGGAACTGGAAGCTGGGTGCAGCCAATGCCTTCACGTCCATGCCAAGACCGCGATCGTCAAAGCCGATGGTGGCCCCAGACAAGCCGAGCTCTTCCAGATAATCAGCGACAGCCTCGGCATGGTCTGCGGGAATAGGGTTCTTTTCATCATCTGGATCGACCGGGCGGGCGCCAGGGCCGATTCCGGGCTTGCGCCGATACGGGCGGATCACTTTCATCCAGGTGCCGTCGCGCTGCTGCGGTTGGGCGCTGTCGGTCTCGACGGTAATGACGGCAGGCTCGAGCCGGCGATCGCGGGGAAGGACGACTAGGGCAAGATCGCCGAAGCCCCAGGATGCATCCGTTGCCCAGTTGCTGAGGTAAAAGACGTTGATGGTCTGGGAGGCCACAATCGCCTCCAGTCCATGCCGATCCATGAGCGCATCGGCGCGGTCACGATTGAGTAACATAGCCCCCCTCTTCGAAACTCCGGGAGTATCTTGAGGGAAAATATATCAGCCGGGCTAAAAACTTTGCGTGCGGTGATCGCTAGTCGATTATTCTGCAACTAATCCGTAGTTCTTATTTACGGAGTGGTCGGCATCGGCTCCATAACGCCGTTAACCTGCGCACTGTTCGAGCTGTTTGGCCTGCGATGGATGCGGCATGCGCCTAGCCCGCTCAAGGTCCACCTGAAGCGATCTTGGCGTATCGGACAGCTGCTCGATATCCAAGAACACACGTTATCCCAATCTGGTGCTCAAGCATGAGCTGATTGTAGTGCTTGGCGCCGTCCTAGTTGCTCGGCACCACCGACGGCGAGCCTTGGGGTACTGTTCGCTCGGGCAGGCGTGGCGCAGCGGCAGGGCAGGGGCTGCGGCTAGAAAAAATAGGGCGCCGGTCCTGAGGGGAGGAAGAGGACCGGCGCCCGGCACCGCTTGCGCGGTGTACCTGCAGGATTTTTAGCCGACGGCCTTGGCGTCCTTCAGCCTTGCGATGCTTGCGGCATCAAAGCCGATGTCTGCCAGAATCTGGTCGGTGTCCTCGCCCACGGTCGGGACATCGTGGAACACGCCGAAGCGCTCGCCCTCATATTCGATCGGAAGGGCGGGCAGCTTCGTCTTCTCGCCGTTGTTCGGCATGGTGATCGGCAGCAGGCCGCCCGCGTTCAGGTGCGGATCGTCGAACAGCTCGGCAGGCTTGGCGATCGGCGCGAACGGCAGGCCGATGGTCTCCAGCTTCTCCACCAGCTCTGCGCGGGTTTTCGTCTGGAACATCTCGCGCACCACCGGGATGATGACGTCGCGCTTGCCGGTGCGCTGGTTGTTGGTCTCCAGCTCCGGATTGTTCAGCAGCTCGTCCAGCCCGAACGCCTGGCAGAAGGTCTTCCACTGCGAGTCCGAGACAACGCCGACGAACAGCTGCTCGCCTTCGTTGGCGGTCTCGAACACGTCATAGACCGCCCAGGCGGCAAGGCGCACCGGCATCGGCTTGGCTTCCTGACCCGTGACGGCCTGCTGGGCCATGTGCTGGCCAACGAGGAACGCGGTGGTCTCGTATAGCGAGCAGGTGATCTGCGCGCCCTTGCCGGTGCGGTGGCGCTGCTGGAGCGCGCCGAGCACGCCGATGGCGCCGAACATGCCGCCGGTGATGTCGACGACGGATGCGCCCGCGCGCAGCGGACGGCCCGGAGGGCCGGTCATGTAGGCCAGGCCGCCCATCATCTGGGTCACTTCGTCAAGCGCGGTGCGCTTCTCGTAGGGGCCCGAGAGGAAGCCCTTGGCCGAGCAGTAGATGAGGCCCGGGTTGGAGGCGGACAGCGCTTCGTAGCCGAGGCCGAGCTTGGCCAGCGTGCCCGGGCGGAAGTTCTCGATCACCACGTCGGCCGAGTCGACCAGCTTCTTGGCGACCTCCAGCCCTTCCGCGCTCTTCAGATCGAGGCAGATGCTGTTCTTGTTGCGGTTGAACATGGGATAGTAGCCCGCGCCCGAGCCGCGCAGGTGGCGGGTCTGATCGCCGCCGATCGGCTCGACCTTGACGACGGTTGCGCCCATGTCGGCCAGAATGACGCCCACGGCGGGGCCCATCACCATGTGGGTGAACTCAATCACCTTGATGCCGGCGAGCGGCAGATCATCCCTGTTCATCTCTCGCATTCCTAACTCATCGCACTCGACAGGTTCGGCTTATTTGATATAAGAGTATAACAAAACAAGCAATGGGTGTCGCATGTCGAATATCGATATTCTCGTCAGCGAAGTTGGTCCGCGTGACGGCCTGCAGAGCATCAAGTCCATCATGCCGCTGGAAGCCAAGAAGGCGTGGATCGCGGCAGAGGCCGCCGCAGGCGTGCGGGAAATCGAGGTCGGCAGCTTCGTGCCCGCCAAGATCCTGCCCCAGCTGGCCGACACCGCCGAAGTTGTGGCCTTTGCCCGCACCATCCCGGGGCTTCAAGTTGCCGTGCTGGTGCCGAACGCCAAGGGGGCGGAAGCCGCGCTGAAGTCCGGCGCGCACAAGCTGACCCTGCCGCTGTCGGTATCGGAAACGCACTCCCTGAAAAACCTGCGCCGCACCCATGATCAAGTGATCGAGGAGGCCAAGGCCATCGTCGCGATGATCCGGGAGCTGCCTGAAGACCAGCGCCCGCATTTCGAGGGCAGCCTCTCGACCGCGTTCGGTTGCACGCTGGAGGGCCCTATCCCTGACGCGCAGATCGCGCGCCTTGCCGGACGGTTGATAGAGGCGGGCTGTGACGAGGTGGGTCTGTCCGACACCACCGGCTATGCCGACCCGCGGGCGGTCAAGCACCTGACCCGGCTGGTGCGCGGCGTCGTTGGCGACGACAAACTGACCGGCATCCATCTGCACAACACCCGCGGCGTCGGCCTTGCCAACGTGCTGGCCGCACTGGATGTGGGACTGACCACCGTTGACTCGTCGCTGGGCGGCCTGGGCGGCTGCCCGTTCGCGCCGGGGGCATCGGGCAACATCGTGACGGAAGATCTGGTGTTCATGCTGGAGGCCATGGGCCTGAAGACCGGCATCGATATTGAGAAATTAGTCGCCTGTCGGACAATCCTGAAGGAGGCCCTGCCGGGGGAGGAACTCTATGGCTTTATCCCCGATGCTGGCGTGCCTCTCGGCTTCAAGCCGGCAAGCGCATAAGTGGGAGTGGGTGTCATGACGTTGCTGGGGACCAAGATGGTTTCGGACGGCCGCACGGCCCGGGAAATCTTCGAAGAAATTCAGGCCAAACCCGAACGCGCGAAGTTCGGCTTCGGCGAAAAGCTGGCGATTGTGAACGTGGACGTGCAGCAGGCCTATACCTGCCTGGACAAATTCAAGACCGCCTACGAGACGGATCCGCGCCAGATCGAATACATCAACACGATTTCGCGTCTGGCTCGGGGTGCCGGCATGCCGGTCATCTGGTCGCGCGTGGCCTATGCGGAGGACGGCTCGGACTGCGGCGTCTGGGGCACCCGCACCAACACGCCGGACAGCCTCCAGAACATCAAGTACGACAGCGAGCGTCATGCCTACGACCCGCGCTGCGAGTTCGGCGAGAACGACTACCACTACACCAAGCGCATGCCCTCGGCCTTCTTCGAGACGCCGCTGAACAGCTACCTGCGCTGGCACAAGGTGGACACGGTGGTGGTAACCGGCGGCAGCACCTCGGGCTGCGTGCGGGCGACCGCCGTTGACTCGCTGAGCTATGGCTTCCGTACCATCGTGCCGGTGGAGACCACCGCCGACAAGCACGAGAGCTATCACTTTGCCAACCTGACCGACCTGCTCATCAAGTACGCCGATGTCGAGCCGGTTCAGACCGTCATCGACTGGCTGGAGGCGCGCCAGAAATGAGGGAAGGCCAGAAGGACCCGGGCCTGTATGAGTACCGGCCCTATCGCAACCGCCACAAGATCGTCTGGCCGGGCGACAAGAAGGTCGCCGTATGGGTGAGCCCGAACATCGAGTATTACGAGCTCGATCCGCCGGCGAACCCGCATCGTAAATCCTGGGCCAAGCCGCACCCGGACGTGGTCGGCTATGGCCACCGGGATTTCGGCAACCGCGTCGGCCACTATCGCCTTGCCGAGATCATGGAGAAGCATGGTTTCAAGGGCTCGGTGTCGCTGTCGGTCGCGATGTGCCAGCACTGTCCGGAGATCATTGAGCAGGTCAATGCCCTGGGCTGGGAATTCTTCAGCCACGGCATCTACAACACCCGCTATTCCTATGGCATGGACGAAGCGCAGGAGCGCCTCATCATCGAGGACTCCATCAACACGGTGCGCGCCGCCACCGGCCAGACCATCAAGGGTTGGCTGGCCCCGGCACTGACCCATACGCCGCGCACGCTCGATCTGTTGGCCGAATATGGCATGACCTACACCTGCGACCTGTACCACGATGATCAGCCTGGTCCGGTGCATGTGAAGTCGGGCAAGCTCATTTCCATGCCGTACAGCCTGGAGGTCAACGACCACTACGGCTTCTTCGTCTACAATATGAGCCCAAGAGAATACGCCGAGACGCTCATCCGCCAGTTCGACCGGCTGGCAGAGGAGGGCGAGCAGTCCGGCACCGTGATGTGCATTCCGCTGCATGCCTATCTGATCGGCCAACCGCACCGCATCGGCGCGTTCGAGGAAGTGCTGCGCCACATCGCCGAGGATGGCCGTGCGTGGATCACCCGCAGCGGCGACATTGCCGACTTCTTCATCCAGAACCACTACGACGCGGTGGCTCGGGACGCTGAACAGTACAAGGTGGAGGGCTGAGAACATGGCGCTTGATCCCACCTATTTCGAATATCCGATGCGCCGCAAGGGCATGGATCACGACTATTACCCGTGGTCGAATATTTTCGAACGCAAGCCCATCGAGTGGCCCTCGGGCAAGGCGATCGCCTCGTGGTTCGTCGTGTCGCTGGAATGGTTTCCGATCCTTCCCGAAGACAAGCCGTTCCGCGCTCCGGGCCACATGCAGACGGCCTATCCGGATTACCGCCACTACACGGCACGTGATTACGGCAGCCGCGTCGGCGTCTATCGCCTGCTCGACGCGTTCGCGAAGGTCGGCGCCAAGGCGTCCTTTGCCACCAATGCCGCCATCGCCGAGCGCTATCCGGTCCTCATCAAGGACATCGTGTCGGCAGGCCATGAAATCATCGCTCACTCGACGGACATGAACGGCACCATCGCCAGCGGTGTCGAGGAGGCCTACGAGCGCGACCTGATTGCCCGTTCGCTCGACACGCTCGAGCAGGTCTCCGGCACGCGCCCGAATGGCTGGCTGTCGATCGCGCGCTCGCAGTCGTTCAATACGCCGCGCCTGCTGAGGGAGGCAGGCGTCTCCTACATGTGCGACTGGGTGAACGACGAACTGCCGTACCGTTTCACGACGGAGGCGGGTGATCTCGTCAACGTGCCGCTGAACCACGAACTGTCCGACCGCCAGATCATCAACGTCCAGCAGAACTCGGTGGACAGCTATGTCCTCCAGATGATGGATGCCTACGAATGGCTGCGCCAGGAGAGCCAGAAGTACGGTGGGCGCATGCTGCCCTTGCACATCACGCCGTACATCATGGGCCTGCCGTATCGGATCAATGCGTTCGAGGGGCTGCTGCGCTGGCTTTCAGAGCAGCCTGACCACTGGTTTGCCCGGGGCGATGAACTGGCAGCCGTTATCGAGGCGTAATTTAGCCGGCAGTCGGATAAAAAACGATTGCAAGCAGCAGTGAAGGTGACAATATCCCGGTATGGAAAAAGGCGTTCCGATCCGTTCTCTCAGCCGGGGTATTGCCATCCTTCAGGCAATTAACAGGGGCGGTGCGATTTCCATGATGGAAATCGCCCGTACCTCTGGTGTCCCTTATCCCACGGCGTGCCGTATCGTGCAGACCCTGATGCACGAGGGGCTGATCGAGCGCGAGCCGTCTCGCAAGCGATACCGGCCGACCGCGATGGTCCAGACGTTGTCCCATGGATTTCAGGGCCATGGTCTGCTCGTGCAAGTGGCACGTCCGCATATCGTGGAGCTGACCCGCAAGCTGGTCTGGCCGATTTCTCTGGTCACGCACGTTGGACACTCGATGGTCATCCGCGACTCCACGCACGCACTGACCGCACTGACCTTCAATAGCTATTTTCCTGGGTTCACCCTGCCGATCCTGGAGTCGGCCGCAGGCATTGCCTACATCGGCTATTTGCCGGAGGAGGAACGCAGCCAGCTGCTCTCGACGCTCAAGCTGTTGCCGAGCAAGGTGACGACCCACATGATCGACCTGTTCGAGAACAGCAACCTCTCGGACAAGATCAGAGCGCAGGGATACGTGACGCGCGCCTATAACGTGTTCACCAGCAACCCAGGCAAGACCTCGTCCATCGCCGTGCCAATTCTGGTTGGCGATCGTCCTGTCGGTGCGCTGACGCTCGCATTCTTCGCCTCTTCGGTGAAGATGTCTGATGCGGTGGAGCAGTTCGCACAGCCGCTGAAAGACGCGGCACGGGCCATTGCCGCTGATCTCAGCTCCGCCAGCTTCGACAGGGCCGCTATCGTAATCTGATTTTTCAGAAGCAAGAAAAAAAGCGCCGTGGAAGCATCTTCCGCGGCGCTTTTTTTATGGATGACGCCGGGGGCACGGGCCGACCATGTGCGAGCATCCAAACGATAGGGGCGCAAGGGAAGGTGCCCTTGCGCCCTGGTAAACTTACTGAATTTCCTGTTCGCGCTTCAGGCTCTGGAACATCGCCTGCTTGAGCATGTAGTCGCGACGCAGCTCGGGGTCTGCTGCAATGCGTTCCAGTTCGACTTCCTGCGGGCTCTTCTCGGCTCCCTTGGGGGCCTCCATCGCCTGCTTGTTCTTGATGGTCTGGGTCTGGACGAACTCCATCGCCACGGTGCGGCGCTGGCGATCGTACAGGTCCAGCAGCGGATCCGCAGAGGCGCCGTCCAGCAGAATGTCGCGCAGCTTGGTCGTCAGGTTCCAGGCATCGTGGATGCCAGAGTTCATGCCGAAGCCGCCCAGCGGATTGTTGAGATGCGCGGCGTCGCCCACCAGCAGGACGCGACCGTGACGGAACGACTTTGCCACGCGCTGGTGCACGCGGTACAGCGTGCGGTGGTAGGTGGTGATTGCCTCACCATCCGGCACCAGGCCGTTGAACACGGCGGTCTTTTTCGCATCCGACAGAAGCGCTTCGTCGGAGTCAGACTCGCGCGACGGGACAAGCACGCGCCACAGGGTCGGCACGCGCAGGAGCACGCACCATTCCTCGGCGTCGGACATGTAGGAGACCGGGGCCAGGCCTTCGTAGTGCTCATGCACCGGGTATGCAGTCGAGAGGGTGAGGAAACGCTCCGGATAGGTGAAGCCCTCAAACTCGATGCCGGTCCACTTGCGCACAGTAGAGGAGGCGCCATCGGCCGCGATCAGGTAATCGCAGCGGACGGTCATGATCTCGAACGGGGTCTCGACATAGGCAGTCACGCCCTCGGCATCCTGCTCGAAGCTGAGCAGGCGGTGGCGGAACAGCGCTTTGCCGTGGTCGTGGTTTTCCAGCTTGTTTGTCAGCATGCGGGCGAGCTTGTACTGCTCGCATTGCAGACGGTATGGATGCTTGGTAACGTCCGAGATGTCCGTCAGGTCGATGGAGATGACGTTGCCCGAGCGGCGATTGCGGTACTGATAGACAGGAGCCTTGAGGCCATCGGCCAGAAGTTCGTCGATAATGCCCAGGTCATCCATCATTTCCAGCGTGGGGGCGTGGAAGGTCGAAGCCCGCATGTCTTCCGGGCAGGAACCGTTGGGTTCGACCACCATGCAGTCGATGCCCATTTGTGCAAGGCGATAGGCCGCCACTGCACCCACGGGACCGGCGCCGGCGATAAGCACTCGTGTACGAACAACAGTCATTGGAAAGCCTAGTTTTTATGGTTTTGATGCGGGTTCAGGCCGGATCGACAAGGAGGCGCATGGTGACTTCCGCCGCGCCAACGCGGTGCGCGGCAGCAGCCTGGTACTCAGCAGAGGCGATGTAGGCGCGCGCAGACTCGGCATCCGGGTAGCGGCTGACGACCACACGTTCGCCGGGCTCACCCGAGCCTTCCAGCACTTCCTGAACCGCGCCCTTGACGATGGGTTCGCCGCCGAAACGCTCGCTCAGGCCCGCAATGCCCTTGGCATAGAGCGCAAAACGCTCAGGATCGGTTATGCGCACTGTGGCAACAATGTAGGCAGCCATCCCCGCCTCTCCTTTTCGGTTCGACTTTTCTATGGTGATTATTGTCACCTTCGAACGGACGCCGCGCCTGCCATGCACACATTTGTTCACCATGCGATAAAACTCATGGCTGCTGATGGTCATAAGCCCTGCCGCCCGCCATCATCCGAACATTCAGAACACTCTCGGGGATAAGAAAAATGGTTGATACCCTTGGTTACCGTATGAAGTTCGCCGTGATCGCGCCGTCGACGAACACCAGCGTCCAGCCCGAATACGACGATATGCGCCCGCGCGGGGTGACCAACCATTTCTCGCGCATCCATATCCCGGACACGAAGGTCACCGATGACAAGACCTTCCTCGAAATGATCGAGAACATCCGCTCCAACACTATGGATGCGGTTGACGTCGCCATGACCATGGAGCCGGGGGCCGTGATCATGGGTATGTCCGCCGAAACGTTCTGGGACGGCGCCGAGGGTGCCGAGCGCCTGCACAAGAAGATGGTCGAGCGCACCGGCGGCGTGCCGGTGGTCATGGGCTCGACGGCAGTTGACGCAGCACTGAAGACCTACGGCGGCATCAAGAAGATCGGCGTTTTCACGCCCTATACCGACGTTGGCAACGTCAACGTGAAAAAATTCTTCGAAGACCTGGGCTATGAGGTGGTGCACCTGATCGGCCTGGCCTCGCCATCGCCGATGCTGATCGGTCACGAGCCGAAACAGAAGCTGAAGCAGACCGCCATTGCCGTTTCCGAAGGCGTCGACGCCGTCGTTCAATGCGGCACGAATCTGGCCTTTGCCGAGGTGGCCGGCATTGCCGAATTCTGGCTGGAAAAGCCGGTGATCGCCATCAACACCGCCACCTACTGGCACGCCCTGCGCAGCATGGGCATCAAGGACCAGATGGAAGGCTTCGGCCGTCTGCTGGCAGACTTCTAAGTTTCTCCGCCAACCGCCAAGCCGGTTGCAGTCGGAGAGACCTTAACGGTAATTGATCGGAGCGTCGGGCAGGGCCATCCTGTTCGGCGCTTCCGGCCTGAGAACGGGCCGGCGCACCAACGTGGAGTGCATGAGTATGGAATACGATTTCGTCCCCCTGCCGAAACGGCTGCCGCTGAAGTGGCCGAATGACAAGCGCGTTGCGCTCATTCTGACCTTCAATCTGGAGACCTGGGATCTGACCAAGGACACCGACAAGCCGTACTATGCGGGCGGCCCGTCGATCCTGCCGGACACCCTGCCGGGCAACGTTGCCGATTTCCCGAACTTTACCTGGCGCGAATATGGTCAGCGCGTCGGTATCTGGCGGATGATCGACCTGTTCGACAAGCTGGGCGTTCCGGCCTCCTGCACCACCAACGCCGTGACCTTCGAGCGTCGCAAGGACATGTGCGACGCCGTACTGGAGCGGGGCTGGGAGCTGATTGCGCACAACTGGGAGCAGGGCGAGCTGCTGACCGGCTTTGCCCATGACCGCGCCAAGGAGCGCGAGGTCGTGCTGCGCACCCTTGACACCTTCGAGAAGTACACCGGCCGAAAGTCGAAGGGCTGGCTGTCGTCCTCGCTGCGCGGCACGCTCCAGACCGCCGACATTCTGGCGGAATACGGCTGCCTGTTCTATTGCGACATCATGAACGACGATCAGCCGTACCTGCTGCGCACGCCGAACGGGCCGATCGTCTCGACGCCGTACTCGAACGAGATCAACGACTTCACGTTCATCACGCGCAAGAACTACACCACGGACCAGTTCCGCGATGCGCTGATTGAAGAGCTGGAGGTTCTCTATGAAGAGGGCGAGCACTCCATGCGCACCATGAACGTCGGCCTGCACCCGCACGTGTCGGGCCGCGCCCACCGCATCCGCGCGCTGCGCGAATTCCTCGAGTACGCAAAGTCGCTGCCGGGCGTGTGGTTCCCGAAGCGCGAGGAAATCGCCGAGTGGTATCTGCAGAACCACGAAAAGCACATTCCCGGCCAGCTGGGCGAAAGCAAGCAGGGATGAGCGCACCTTCTCACATCGAGAAGCTGAAACAAGGAGTGGCCGCCGATGTCGAGGGACGTCGGCGGCTTCTCTCCGTTCCGGGGTGCTGGGACGGGCTTTCGGCGCTTCTCATCGAGCAGGCCGGATTCGAGGCGGCGTTCCTCACCGGCGGTGGCCTGTCGTTCGCACGGCTGGG
>NZ_DATBUP010000045.1:0-18528 GCF_036515995.1 Pedomonas sp.
GCAATCCGGCCAGCGCGGCAGCGCAGGCATGGCTGGCACTGCCACCTGAGGAACGTGCGCAAACTGCTCCTTATGCCTCCGGCCGCGAGGCCCGCGCCATGATCAACACAGTCGTGCAGCAAGGCCTGCGGGACGAGGGCGTCCTAAAAGGCCCCGGCTTGAACCTGACCGTTCTCGAGCGCCTGCCCCTGACCCTTGAGCAGGAGCGCATCCTCCAGACCTACAAACCCGGCCAACGCATCGAGTTTGCGAGGCGGTCGCCCACCGCGGGCATCAAAGCGGGCACCTGGGGCACGATTACAGAGGTTGATCAGGAGAAGGCGCGGGTGACCTTCCGGACCGACAGCGGCGAGGCCCGACGGTTCTTCCCCCAGGCTCTGGCCCTCAATCGAACCCGCGAGACACTGCGTCTCTACGAAGCCAAAAGCCTCACAGTCTATCGTGGCGACCAGATCCGCTGGACGACGAACGACAAGGAACGCGGCCTGCTCAACGCTGACATCGCCAGCATTACCGGGATTGGCAGTCAGGGGGTGCTGGTCGAGACCGCGACCAGGCAGCAGGTGCTCCTGCCGCTCAATGACCCTATGCTAAGGCGTCTCGACCTCGCCTATGCGCTCAACGCCCACATGGCCCAGGGCTTGACCTCGGAGAAGGGCATTGTGGTGATGGACAGCCGGGAGCGCTACCTGTCCAATCAGCGGCTGTTCCTGGTGACCATCACTCGAACCCGGGACGATCCTCTCCTGTTCGTAGACTCCGTTGAAAAGCTTAGCCGCCGGCTCATGGTCAATACCGGTGACAAGACATCATCCCTCGAGGTGCTCGGCAAACTTGCAACAGACGCTCCGGGCAGCCTGCAAGCCATCGGCCAGCCACCGCCTACCCCCCTTGCCCCGCCTGGTCGGAACCAGGCAGACCGCACAGCACTGCTGGCCAGGCAAGCGCCATCTCCCGCGCCAGGCCTTGAAGGCCGCCTGAAACGCGACCCGAATATCGAGATTTAACGGCCAGGTCCGTAAGGGCGCACACTTATAACGAGGCGCAACATAGGCGTGCGGAGATGAATTTGACTGCGGCAAGATAATTGGCGAAAGACTAATCATCGCCCATGGCAATGCCCAGGAACTGCTTGATCCGATTGAAGAAGCGTTCAAAGAGGTTCCGCTGGCCGTATGGCCAGGGCAAGAAGCCGAAAGGCCGCTTGCGCTCGGACCGGTTGGGAAAATTGGCCCAGACGGTCCTGGCTTGTGCTGCTGGGCCGATTGCGTTTCTCTGATAGCTCTTGTCGCCCAGCAGGGTTACGCCGCGACGGACGTTCTGCTGCCGTCGACAAGAGCTTGGAGTTTTCTGGTAAGGCCGCCGCGGGAACGTCCCGTACAATGTTCGCTGGAGCGCCCGTCTTTGTCGAAGCACCGTTCTGGTGCACACGGACATAAGCGGGATCGATCATCACCAATTTCGCCGCTGAAAGCTGCGGAAACCGCGGACAACAGCCGATCTCATCGCGGCGGGCGTCACCACTTGTTTTTGATGTAATATCTTTCAACATGCCATTGTCGAGCATGGCCTCAGCCAGAAGCGTCTTCAGGCGTGCATTCTCGTCCTCCAACGCCGTCAGCCGTTTGTCCCCGGACACCTCCATGCCGTCGTACTTTTGCTTCCCCTTTTGGCATGTTGGCGGCCTAACGCTGCTCGGGCAGACAAGGAATCTCCCGAGCCGGCAGTTGGCGCGGCACATGCTGCCCAACCTTGCTTGGCAAGCCCCGAGTGTCGGAGCCGGGTAGACGTTGGCACCGTCCATACCTCTCGATTGACAAGAACATAAATAGAACATACCAAACAGCATGGCCCAGAAAACTCTCCAGCAGAAACTTGCGATCCTTTCGGATGCCGCAAAATACGATGCATCCTGCGCCTCGAGCGGAACGGTGCGGCGGGATGCCGGCGACGGGGGCCTTGGATCGGCCGGCAGCAGCGGCATCTGCCATGCCTATACGCCCGATGGCCGCTGCATCAGCCTCCTTAAGATCCTGATGACCAACTTCTGCATCTATGATTGCGCCTACTGCATCAATCGGGTGAGCAGCAATGTCGAGCGCGCGCGCTTCACCCCCGAGGAGGTGGCCACCCTGACCCTCGAACTCTACCGGCGCAATATGATCGAGGGCCTGTTCCTCTCTTCAGGCATTATCAAGAGCCCGGACCAGACCATGGCCGACATCGTCCGCATTGCGCGGATGCTTCGAGTGGATCATGGATTCAAGGGATATATCCATCTTAAGACCATTCCCGACGCGGCGCCCGAACTGGTCGCCGAGGCGGGTCTTTATGCCGACCGCCTTTCTGTCAATATCGAGCTCGCACGGGATACGAGCCTGCGTCAGCTGGCGCCGGAGAAACGCCCCGAGACGATCCGGGCGGCCATGGCGGATGTTCGCCTGTCCCGCGAGGCAGCCAAGGAGCGGAGTTTCAGCGGTAAGCGGCCGCCCCGGTTCGCGCCTGCTGGCCAGTCGACGCAGATGATCATCGGCGCTGATGGTGCAACCGATCTCGAAATTCTCAAGACATCGTCCAATCTTTATGCAGGCTATGACCTGAAGCGGGTCTATTATTCCGCATTCAGCCCCATTCCCGATGCATCATCCACGCTGCCGTTGATCAAGCCCCCCTTGCAACGGGAGCATCGGCTCTACCAGGCAGACTGGCTGATGCGCTTTTACGGGTTCGATGCGGCGGAGATCGGCTCTGCCCATCCTGATGGCAACCTGGACCTGGAGATCGACCCGAAACTTGCCTGGGCGTTGGCCAATCGCGACCGCTTCCCGATCAATGTTGCCCGCGCGTCCCGCGAGATGCTGCTGCGCGTGCCGGGCTTTGGAACCCGGACCGTTGCCCGCATCCTTGAGGCGCGTCGCCATGGCCCGGTGCGCTACGCGGACTTACTTCGGATGGGGGCCCTCCTTTCAAAAGCCAAGCCATTCATCCTGCTGCCGGACTGGTCCCCTGGAAGCCTCATTGATAACGCCGCGCTGCGAGCACGGTTTGCCCCAGCGCCGGAGCAGCTCCTTCTGCTCTGATGATCCGCATCGATCTGCCCCGATTTGAACGTTTTGAAGCATGGCGCCAAGCGGCGCGCCATCTTGCAGGCGCGCGTGTCCCCTCATCCCAAGTGATCTGGGCCGATCATGATGCAGCGCCGGACCTTTTCGGAGCGGAGCCGCTGCCACCACCGGGCAATGCGCCTGTCAGCGCGACGAGAGATTTCCTGGACCTTGCCCGCACGGTCAGTTTCCACTCCAGCCCGGAGCGCTGGACGCTGCTCTACGAGGCTCTGACGCGGCTGCAGAGGGAGCGCCGCTTCCTTAAAAATCCGGCTGATCCCTTCGTCGCAAGGCTGGAGACGCTGGCAAAGGCCGTGCGCCGAGACATTCACAAGATGCACGCTTTCGTCAGGTTTCATGAAGTGCCATCTGAAGGCCCGCGCCGCGCCTTCGCCGCCTGGTTCGAGCCCGAGCATTTAATCCTCGAGGCGGCGGCGCCATTTTTTGCCAAACGCTTTTCAGACATGGACTGGTTGATCGCGACCCCTGACGGCGTCGCGCACTTCGACGGCGCCTTGCAGTTTTCGGATCCGGTCGCCCGGCCCGAGTTGCCGACAGACGCCAGCCACGAGCTCTGGCAGATCTATTTTGCCAACATCTTCAACCCCGCCCGCATCAAAGTGCAAGCAATGCGCTCGGAAATGCCGATTAAGTACTGGAAGAACCTGCCCGAGGCCCGCCTTATCCCTGATATGCTGGCCGATGCGCCGCGCCGTGTGCGCGCCATGAACGAGGCCGGGGCAAGCAATGCTCCAGCCTATGCGGCCAAGGTCACTGCCCGGATCAGGGTGCCTCGACAAATCGCCGAGCCCCGCTCCCTTCCTGAGGCAAGGGATCAGGCGGCCGCATGCACGGCGTGCGATCTGTGCCATGACGCCACCCAGACGGTCTGGGGACATGGCCCTGTGGATGCGGTCCTCATGATCGTCGGCGAGGCGCCGGGCGACCAGGAGGATCTCAAGGGCAGACCACTCATCGGGCCAGCTGGCCAGCTGTTGCGAACAGCGATGGCCGAAGTCGGTCTCGACCCCGAAGCAGCCTGGCTGACCAACGCCGTCAAGCATTTCAAGTTCACCGTGCGCGGCAAGCACCGGCTGCATCAAAATCCCACAGCAGGTGAAATCCAGACGTGCCAGTGGTGGCTCGATCTGGAGCGCCGCTTCATCCAGCCTCGGCTGACCCTGGCTCTTGGCGCAAGCGCCGCCTATTCTTTGACCGGCAATCCGAGCCCGCTTCGTGGGCGACGCGGCAAGATCGAATATGCTCGAGATGGCGGACCGGTCCTGATCACCTGGCATCCGAGCATGATCCTGCGCCAGAAGGGCCAAGGAGCCGCCGCCCGCCGCGAGCTGCTCGAAGACTTGGCCCACGCGAGAGCCATTATCCTGGCATGATCCGGTAAAAGCACCAGCCCAGAACCGCGGTCACGTCTCAGATTAAATCGGGGCTGCAACATCCCTTTGGCGGGTGATGCCGCTTCACGCTGCTCGACACCTGGCCAGACGATCAGACCATAAGGGCAAGATGTTCAGGTCCGGGAAATGATCCTGACTAAAACACCTGGTTCCGGCAAGGCGACTGCTGCTGACCGCATCGCGCATCTGCCCCAAAGCCCGAAGATCCACCTGCGTTCGGACTATATCTGGCATTTCATGGCAGGAGGTTTGGTACCAGTTCGGAAACCGGCGCTTGCGACCAGAGCGCAGTGTTGATCGGCGTGCCACCGGGGCTGCGGCACACTAGCTAAGAGTGACTATTTCATGCTGGTCAATTGCATCATTGGGTCCCGATTTGACGCTGCGCCTCGAAATATCACAGTAGTGCTAAACTCTGTTGTTCTTCGTCCGGATCTGGAGGAGATAATCCAGCAATGCCATGAACGTGGCGGCGATACTTTGGATCCTGCTCCGGTTTGCCTGCTGGATCGCCAAATGAAGGCTTTGGGCGCCCCGGAGGGCCATGCGCTGTCGGTGGCAGGCTTGGGCGTTGGCGAAGCCTGCCGAGCCATTGGCAAGGCACTGGAAAGCGGTCGTCCTATGGCGAGCTAGACCCTCGCACGCCCAGCCATGGCGTCTAATAGCTACCGCCTCCGGCCGGCAGTGGCACGCAGCGTCTCGACGCTGACAGGTTGCTTGAATCATCAAAGACTGGCAAAAGAGGAGCTGAAGAGCAGCCAGACGGGTCCTGGACCAGCCCGCCCTTCCAAACAACCGTTACAATTGATCGACGGCCCTGTGCGCACGTGTAGTGCACTGGTGGTCTCACGCTTTTTCGAAGATCTGCTGGTCGTTATGCCTTAGCCGCGTTTCGCATGCGCTTACTGATGTCGCATGAATTCCTAGACTCCTTAACGTACCGATTTAGTTAAGCGGAATCAGTCTCTTCCTGCCGATATTTTAGAGGCAGGTGCAATCCACCATTGGGAATTTCAAATGGGCAAGCAAGACCATCTGCTCCTGACGCCATGCGACCGCGAGCCGATCCACATTCCTGGCTCGATCCAGCCGCATGGACTGGTGCTGGTGGCCGACACCCGGTCCCGGCGGGTGGTCGCGGGCGCAGGCGCACTGGAAGACAGGCTTGCTGCCAGATGGCTGGGTGAGCCGCTCGAGGCGCTGCTGGGACAAGAGGTTTTCAAACAGTTGGACGCGCCTGGCCAACCTGTGATGGGCCAAGTTCTGGAAAAGCGTGTCTCAGGCTCATCCGAGACCTTCGATGCGATCCTTCACAGCACTGGCGACAGATTGATCATTGAACTCGAGCCGGTCAATCCAGAGCCGTGGGAGGCTATGCGCTTCCTCAGCCAGCTGGATGGCTTCGCCCGCACCTTCGAGCGCGCAGGTGACCTGATGGCGCTGTGCCGGCGTGCGGCAGTCGCTTTTCGGAAGCTGACCGGTTTTGATCGGGTCATGATCTACCGCTTCATTGATGACGAGGCCGGACAGGTCATTGCCGAGGATAGTAATCCTTCCTTGGCAAGTTTTCTTCATCATCATTTTCCCGGCAGCGACATTCCCCGGCAGGCCCGCGCACTTTACGTCCGCAATCGAGCCCGCTCGATCTGCACAGTGGATTATACACCCATGCCGCTGCGGCCCGCCGGCTTTGAGGAACTCGACCTCAGCGATGTCGGCCTGCGCAGTGTCTCGCCCGTGCATCTTCAGTATCTGCGCAACATGGGCGTTGCCGCATCCGCCTCGTTCTCCATCGTGCGTGACGGCGTGCTCTGGGGCCTGGTTGCTTGCCATCATGACAGCCCTCGCCGTCTGCCGCGCGACGTCATGATCGCCGGGACGGCCTTGGGAGGCGCCCTGTCCCGCCAGATTCAGGCGCGCGAGCAGGCAAGAGCTTACGACGAACGGCTCCGCCTGCGTGCCGCTGTTGATGAGGTTGCGCCCGCATTCTCCAGCCCGCAGAATGAAACCGAGATTTTCCGCGATCTGGGCCACACCCTCTGCCGCTTGCTCGATGCGGACGGTTTTGCCTTTGTAAATGATGAAACGGTACAACTCTCCGGTATTGGTCCTGAGCCACAGACAATCATGGATCTGACCAACTGGGGGCTCTCCGTCTCCCCGGCCGAGCCGCTCGTCACCCGGCGGTTGTCCGAGCGTTATGAGCCGGCCAGAGGCTGGCCGGAGCGGGCAAGCGGGCTGCTGCTGCTACCTCTGCCCGACCAAGGCAAGGCCCTGCTCTGGTTCCGCGTGGATGAGGCCGAGCAGGTTCGCTGGGCCGGCATTCCACATAAGCCGACGGAGGGGGACGCCCGCGCGCTTACGCCCCGCGCGTCCTTTGCGACCTGGGTCGAGACGGTTCGAGGCCGCTCACGCGCCTGGACGCTTGAGGACGTCGATGCCGCCAGCCGCCTCGGCAGGGTATTTACAGAGGCGCGCATCAATCTGCGGATGCGCCGCCTGAACAAGGACCTGCAAAAGTCGCTTGCGGAGCGCGATGGGCTGCTGGAGCAAAAAGACATGCTGATGCGCGAGATCGACCATCGCGTGCAGAACTCCTTGCAAATCATTGGGGCTTATCTTGTTTTGAAAGCCCGCGAGGCGGGCCCCGGTCCCGTTGCGGACCACCTGACCGAAGCCAAGGCCCGCCTGTCGGCGGTCGCTCATGTCCATGGGCGGCTGTATCGATCAGACCATCCCGAGACGGTCGATCTGGGACAGTATCTGGGGGCGCTGACCGCGGATCTGCGCCAGGCGTTGGGAGATGAATGGCGGAACTGCATTAGCGCGGATTTTGCCCCCCTCCTCCTGCCCAGCAGCAGCGCCATGTCAGTCGGGCTCATCATGACCGAACTGGTAATAAACGCGACCAAATATGCCTATGCAGGCCAGCCGGGGCCGATCGACATCAAGCTTCAGCGCCATCGCGGCAACTTGCGTCTGTCCGTTGCCGATGAAGGTGCGGGGCTCAGCGCTACCCCCAGGAGCTCCAGCGGGTTCGGGAGTCGCATGATTTCCGCAACTGTTGGCGGGCTGAATGGCAAGATCGAATATGAGGATGCGACCCGTGGCCTGAAGGCTATCCTGACGGCGCCGACGCTTGTATGACCCCGCTTCTCGACACCACTGCCGATCCGACGCCCGGCCTTCGCGCCTTCCTTCGCCATGCGACCATGGCCGATCATCAGGAAATCGACGCGCTCGGGCAAGACTTCGATCTGTCAACGCCCGCGGGGTATGGTGCGTTTCTGATGGCCCACGCCGCTGTTCTGCCCGGCCTGGAAGATGCAGTCTCGCACGGGCCGGTGCCGCCCGACTGGCCAATGAGGCTGCGGTCACAAGACCTTGCCGCAGACCTCTTCGGGATGGGGCTTGCGCTTCCTGCGCAAACCGCAGCACTCGATCTGCCGAGCGCCGGGATGCGCATTGGAGCCCTTTACGTGCTGGAAGGCTCAAGACTGGGTGGCGCAGTGCTGAGGCGCAGGGTGCAGGCAGCCCAGCCCGGCGCACCCTGTGCTTTTCTGGCGCATGGCGCCGAGGCGCGGCTGTGGCCGTCCTTCGTTGGATGGCTTGACTCTCTTGTACTGGATGAAGAGGAGCTGGACAAAGCTGCACATGGCGCAAGATCTGTCTTTTCAGTATTTTATGAAACATTACGCTCATGGCGCCCCAAGAGGCTAGAGGGTGCCCAAGGCGCATAACCGGAACTCGGCTTGTCTCTTCTGATGCTTTCACTCAGCCCTGGAAGCTATTAAATCTGTGGAGGAAAAGCAGGAGGTCGGATGATGGAGCAAATGCGTCGGATGGGTCCGGAAAACTCCGAGGTACGCGCTCGCTTTATCGATGCTGCCGAGGCGACCCTGTGCGAGGAAGGCTATCACGCCATCTCGGCTCGGCAAATCGCAGCCAAGGCCGGGCTCAAGACGCAGCTGCTCTATTACTATTTCAAAACCATGGACGACCTTTTGCTGGCGGTTGTCGGGCGCGCAAATGAGAAACGGCAGATCCGCTTTGATGCCGCCATGGCCTCGCCGTCTCCCTTGCGGGCCCTGTGGGAGCTGAACAGTGATTCCTTGGCGGCTACAATTCAAGGGTCTGCAGCTTGGTGACCAGCCTCCTGCCGCCAGCATTTCTCTATGATCTGGCGCGGCAGCACCGGGCTGGCACTACGGACGGTCCAGCTCAGCTTGAGGCGATCGCGCTGTTGCGGGCACTCCAGTGGGCGGCTGCCCTTACGGCATGGGAGTTGTTGCCGCTTAGATTGTGAGCATGATTTTTAGAAGCTGAATGTTCGTCTCAAGCAGTTGCCGACCAGATGGGACCAGCTGGCTGGCGTCCGCTCTTCACATACGGCTTCCAGAAGCAGCCGGTCAGCAATGCGCTCTCTTTCGCATCTATTCTTCCCCCCACACCTTCGCTGCCAATCGGCTGGCGGCGCCACTCCGGGCGGCAAGCTTCTTGCCGTATCGCAGCACCGTGCGGGTATCCTTCCAACCATAGGCCTGCATGATGGCGGGCAAGTCCTCGCCGGCTGCAAAGTTGTCCTGTGCAACACCGACACGGGTTGAATGCCCCTTGATCGCCGGCAACAGTTTCTCCAGCTGAGCCTCGCTGATGTCCGGCAAAGCCCCCTGCTCCCAGGCCTGCCGGACGATGCGCCGGTAGATGCCCGGCACGCTGTCGGCACGCACCGCCTTGCGCAGGAGCTCACGCGGGCTGCCGTCGGGGTGGAAGCGGATCGAGCGGAACAGCGGCCCGGTCGCCACCTTTGTCGCCTGTCGCCATCCAGCGATCGCCTCCATAGTCTTGCGCGAAAGATAAGCGTGCCGGCCCTCTCCTTCCTGATCAGTCTTCGACTGAGGAATGAAGAGCAGCCCCGAACCGTCTCGGCCTGGACCTTCGATGTGCTCGACCTCGACCGCAACCAGCTCGCTGGCACGCAGCGCCGTGTCGTAAGCGACCAGAAGCATGGCCCGGTCCCGCAGCCCCAGCCAGTCGACCCGGCCAGTCCAGTCCCGATGTGGTGCCTGCAGCAGCCTGGCAATGCAGATACCAGCCGGCGGATCATGAGCGAGGTCTTGTACCTCACCCTTGAAACGTAAAGGGTGAGCCTGCCTCTGTGCAGTGCCGCGCGCACGGCGCAGCGCCTTCATTTCCAGCTTGACCAGTTCGGACTGGGTCGGGCTGGGCAGGCCTGCCCAGCGGTACGCGGTTGCGATGTTGACAAGATAACGGGCAAGCGTCGCCACGGCGCGCAGGTCGGGGTTCTTCACCCGGCTGCCATCCGCGTGGATGCGCTCCTGTCCGTCGCCGTCAAGGAGCCAAGGCTGACTGCAGCGCTGCAGGAAAGTCACCACATGCTGCGGCTTTGCATCGGCGACATCAACCTGGATACGCCGGCACCAATCCCGCCAGACACTCAGGTCTGCCAGAAAGGCACGCTTGGAGTTGGCCGACCAAGCCCGAGCCGCTGCAGCTACCAGGTCAGGGTCGATCCGCCCGGGCAGCAGCGTTGCCACACTCGTGACGACCGGATCCCGCCCGGCCTCGGATGTCGAACCGAGAGTCCGACTAGACGGCGCGTCTACCGATTGCTGCCCGCCTGAAAGCACCTCTTTGTCCAGCATCGCCCCTGTCCTGTTTGGCTCTGGCTGGCTTTCTGCCCGGTTCAGACCACCCTGTCGAGTCCTGATAATGTTCCAAACCGGAGATGAGCGACAAGACGATTATGCCGAAATGGTTCGCGAGATTGCATCACCGGCATCCCTCGGGCGTTTCTTCTTCAGAAGCATCGCAGCTCTGCATGAGGGTTCAAAAATGCTTGCGCACTTGAGTGGAGCTGACCTCGAGGAGTTCTTGGATAGTATCGGCGCGCCGGTGTTCCTCGTTGGCGTGTCCGGGGCGGATGAGTTTTCCATAATCTACGGCAACAAGGCGCTGCAGGCCGCACTGCAGCTGTCGGCCGAGCGCGTCACCAACCGGATGCCGCGCGACATCGCAGCGTCGGAGCAGGGCGAGGTGTTTCAGCGGCATTATAGCCAGTGCGCGGCGACGGGGATGCCATTGACCTTCGAGACGCCGCTCCGCTTGCCCACGGGCGAGCGCTGGCTGCGCATCGCCCTCAGTCCGGTGAAAGTGCGCAATACGGATACCGTCGTCCGCATCCTGGCGACGCTCCACGACGTAACACTAGAGCGGCGGACGCAGGAAATCTTGGACTATCAACATCATCTGCTCAAGGCCCAGCAGGACCTGACGCCTGACGGCATTCTGATTTCTAACACGAGCGGCACCCTTCTCACTTGGAATGACCGCTTCCGCGAGCTCTGGAACCTGACGGATAAGGTGCTAACCCAGGGGCGCGACGCCGCTTTCCCCCACATTCTGGCGCAAACGGCCAATCCTGAGATAGCCGCTGCCAAGATCGGGAGCCTGCGCGAGACCGTAGGCGCAAAGCTCGCAAGGGTCGAGGTCGAGCTGAGGGACGGCCGCATCTATCAGATCCTCAGCCGAAGCCTGATCGACGAGAACCAGCTGGGGCACGGGCGAATATGGTTTGTCCGGGACATCACCGATTGGCGCCGGGCCGAGCGGGAGCTGAGCGAGGCGCATGCCTTGCAGAAGGCCATTCTCGAGAGCGCACACCAGATCATCATGTCGGTTGACCATCATCTACTGTTTCGCAGCTTTAACCGTGCCGCGGAGCGCCTGCTGGGCTACTCCGCGGAGGAACTGCTGGGCAAGGCAACCCCGGTTATCCTGTGCGACCCGGCTGAGTTGGACGAGCGCAGGCTGTCCGTCAGCCAGGAGCTGGGCCGGGAGGCGACGGACTACGAGGTGTTTCAGGGCCGCACCTTGTTCGGCGAGGCAGAGGTTGAAGACTGGACCCTGCTTTGCAAGGACGGCAGGCGCGTTCCCGTGGAGCTCTCCTTGACCCAGCTGAAAGGTGAAGACGGCACGCCCCTTGGCCTGCTTGCCATCGGCACGGATATCACAGAGCGGCTGGAGATTGAGCGGCGACTGTTCAGCCTGGCGACCGTTGACGCCCTGACCGGGGTCTGGAACCGGCGGCATTTCACCGAGTACGCGGAAAATGCCTTGCTGCGGGCCGGCCGTTATGATGAGCACATGTGTCTCGCCCTCATAGACATCGATCATTTCAAGCGCGTCAATGATGTTCATGGCCATGTCGCCGGCGATGCGGTTCTGGTCGCCGTCGCCCGTATGCTGGACAAGGTATTACGCCGTTCGGACTTCATGTGCCGCTGGGGAGGAGAGGAGTTCGCGGCCCTTCTGGTGAATACCGAGCCTGCAGAGGCGTTTCAGGTGGCCGAGCGTATGCGCCAGGCCGTCGCCGCAATGACGGTCGCGCATGACGGCGCAACGCTACGCGTGACCATCAGCATCGGCCTGTCCGACTGCCGGTCTTGCGATCCGAATCTGGATGCCATTCTCGTGCGCGCTGACAAGGCCCTCTACGCCGCCAAGGCGGCCGGCCGCAATCGCATCGAGGCAAACTGGAACCAGCCGCAGACACCTGCACAAGAAGCTGAGTGCCCCCTGCCCTAATGCCACTGGCCAGATGCATGACTGGTTCGATGCCTGAAGACCTGAGGTGTCGAGAAAATAAAAGTTTTAATAAAGCTATTCTCGAACTGTCGCAGGCACTGGCAACGGGTGTGCACCTTATCCTCTTCTCCTCTTGTGATGCTCCTGTTGCCGCTGCGAAGGCGGCCTTGCGCGAGCGCCAGATCATCAAACTTACGACGTGTTTTCGCTTGCGAGAGACAGAAATGCGATTATGGTAAATGGAGAGAATTTTCAATAAAGAATAGTTTTTCTAGAAGTTATTATTCACGACCATTTGCCGACTGTCTTGGCGGATTGTGCGTTTGCGCTACTCGTTTGTACTGCCAGGGTCAGAGATCGGCAAAGGATCTCACTGGGAGGTCCCATGACAAATGCACCAATTTCAGTCTTTGCGCGGGGCAGACAGACAAATCGACTGCATCTGAGCAACCTGTATCGCATGCACTATAGAAAGCTGACGGCGTACGTTCGCAAACAGCGAGATAATTTTGATGCTGAAGACATCGTGCAGGATGCCTACGTGCGCCTAGTACATCCCCATGCACCGTCTGAGATCCGCCGTCCAAGCACTTATCTTTATGCAACCGCCCGGCATTTGATCGCGGATCGCGACCGTCGCCAATATCTGGAAAGCAGCGCTTGCGCTGCTCTGTATTCTATGAAGGCAGTGCTTGAGTTTGCGCCAGATGATTTGCTTGAACAAAGGAGCAGGCTGGTGGCTGTTTTCCACGCAATTATCCGTCTCCCAGAAGAGAAGTGCCTGGCTTTCCTGCTGGCGCGTTTCGATGAAACAAATGTACGCGAGATCAGTGGATTCTTGAAAATTCCGCGCTCGACAGTGCAGGATTATATCCATGATGTCATGCAGGCGTGCCAAAGGGCGCGGCAACTAGATGATTATGAACCACGGAATATAGGACTGGCTGTAAAGACGTAAAGCCATGATCAATAATGCCGCTTCGATCAGGGGGCGGTCTTGTGCCGGAGCCGAAACTTCTCGCCAAATGCTGTTGTTCATAGGATGACCGCAGCCAACATCACCATATCCCGTCCATTCAACGAAAGCCCGTCCATTGCGATCAGCGCTGCTTTGGCGCAGTTGGTGGATGGCTCGCCCTGAGCCGGATCTGCACAAGGAGCGTCAGCACAAGGGCTATGACGGAAGCCCGCATTTGCGGCCAGATAACCACGCCGCTGGATAGGACGGATGGCGCTGCACCCGCCTGCACGGCAAGCACCTGAAAAGCCTTGTCCATGCGCTTTTCGGGGATTTCTATTTCGCAGTAGCAGGCCTGCACGCCCCTCACGTCATCGGCAGCCCCTTTTTTCGGCAATGCACAAAGAGGCACGGGCGGACTCCAGCGCCCACGTCGACGGCAATATCAACCTCATAATGACATTTGGTCGATATTGAATGGGTGTCCCTCTATCCTACCCGCCATCTGGCGAGGATCCCATAAACCACACTGCACGCCTGCTCATGATCGTGTGGTCCTCCTTGATGGCGCTGCTCGCCCCGACGAAGGCCGGCGTTAGACTCTGGTTCTGTATGAATATACATAAGGAGCGCGGAACCGAGCGCCTCTCAGGCCTCTCCGCCTTCGCCTGGGCAGCAATCGTGTTCGTGGCGGCAAGCTACCTGATGCGCAACGAATTTATGAGCGGGTTATCTTGCCAGCTGCTGACGCGGGCACACCAGCGCAGATCCTCTGTGCGAGGTGTTCACAGCCGGATGATCAGGAACAGCAGTCTCGCATTTGGAGCTCGGGGGAATATTCAGCAGCCTTGATGAGGCAAGCGAACGTGTAGTGGCCATCCACGCAAGGAGCAGGTACAGCCCCCATTATTCCTCCGTTGTCCAAAGCAATGATGAACGCTGCTCAGGGCCCTCAACGTTGCCTCGCGATGACGGCGAACACCACCCAGATCTCAGCAATTCAAGCGGTGCAGCTTTACGGGGCCGAGGGTTAAGCACTAAAGACTATGCTTTTAGCAGGTTTTATTTTGTTGCCGAAATAACCCTCTTTTAATAAATAACCGAACAATAGATGGTAACCGATTCTTAATATCGGCCAAGAATATGGGCACCAGTTCGGGAGGGCAGTATGTTGCTTTCAGCAATTATGCGGGTTTTAGTTCATAATACTGCATTGCTGGAAAGGGATTTTCTCGGGATTTAGAGTCAAATCACCGACAGGGAATATAAATAATCTTTCATTAACTATTTTTACGCGGCAGAAATCGGTTCTGTGCGGACACTGTTCTGCGCCCGTTTTCCTGCGCTGCCTGAATGACACGCCCTGCCGGCTGCGGGAAGAGGAATGGATGTGATGTCGATCAACCGCCGTCTGACAAGCGCTTGGTGCGCCATTGTTCAGTGGATGCTTTTCTGCCTGTCGTTCGTGCTCTTCGGCACTATGGCTGCAGCGCAGACCGCTTTCCCCGGATGCACGGCTGATATGTATATGGGCCAGTCTTCCGGCGGCCCGATCACGCTCTACCAATTCAACACATCCACGAACCCGATCACCTTCGACAGGTTGGGCACGAGTACCCGCATCTACAACGCCATGGGGTACAACCCCGCCGACAATTTCATCTACGGCATTGCCACCGATAACAATGCACTGGTGAGGATCAGCGCCAGCGGCGGCGTGCAGGGCCTGGGCATTCCCACCAACCTTCCGACCAACACCGGCTATCCGGCTGGCGAATTTGCGCTCGGTTTTTTATGGGTGAAGAGCGGGACAGGCAATGTCATGTGGCGGATCAATCCCGCCAACAACAATGCTGTCCAAATTACGCTCAATACGAGTGTGAACAACCTCGACTTCGCATTTCACAATGGACGGCTGTATGGCCAGGACAGTGCAACCGGGCGGCTGTTCTATATTCCGATCAATACAACGGCGACCAGCTTTAACGTCACCTTTGTCGGCAGCGCTGCAAGCCCGGTCGGCTTCGGCGCGATGTTCGGTGCCTCCAACGGTGTGTATGGCAGCAATAACGCCGGGGGCTTCTACAAATTTGATCTGACAACCGGCCAGCCAGTCCTGATCTCGAACTCGCCCGGTGCCAGCAACAACGACGGCGCCAAATGCGCAAGTTCCGCAATCTCCTTCCCGGTCGATCTGGAGATCACGAAGACCGACGGCAAAGACTACTACATCCCAGGCACCAGCCTGACTTACACCATTGTCGTTCGCAATAACGGCCCGTTCGGCGTTGTCGGCGCGACAATCAACGATGCCTTGCCCGCCGGCATCACCTCCGCCCGCTGGACCTGCGGCAATGCAACGGGTGGCGGCGTCTGCGGTGCGGCATCCGGCACCGGCGCGATTTCCAATCAGACCGTCAACCTGCCGGCCAATGCCAGCGTCACCTATTCGATGACGCTGGATGTTCCGGTGAGCTTCACAGGCGACCTGACCAACACGGCAACTGTCGCCTCGGTAGCGGGCTCGCCCGACAACGCTCCAGCGAACAACACCGCGACCGATACCAACGGCCACGTGACTATCGCCAAGGCACTGGTCGGCGAGAGCGGCAGCGTTGCTGGCACAGCGGAGGCGGGCGAGCAGCTGACGTACCGCATTACGCTGAATAATCCGACCTCGACCCCAGTCACCGGCTATGCGCTGACCGACGTGCTCGACCCGAAAACCACTTTCGTCAGTGCGACGGATGGCGGTACATTCTCCGGCGGCACGGTGAACTGGACCGGACTGGCCATCCCGGCGAACGGCACCAGGACGGTCGACATCACGGTACAGATGCCGAGCACGCTTCCGGACGCCACGCCCAGCGTGCGCAACTTGGCCAAGCCAACGGGCCAGGCGGACCCGCCCTGCCCGTCCACCGCGTGCGCGACAACGCCCGCCGCGCCCAAGATCACGATGAAGAAGGAGCTGTCGAGCGAGAGCATGACGGCCGATGGCATCCCGCAGCCCGGCGAGTTTCTCACCTACACCATCACCCTCACCAACAACGGCGGTCCTGCCACCAGCTATTCCGTCCTGGATATCCTGAGCAACAACGTCTCGTTCGATAGCGCGACGCCTCCCGGCATGCATGACGGCGCGCCGATGGGGGGCGTCGTCAGCTGGAGTGGCCTGGCCGTGCCGGGCTATTCGGGCGGCGCACCGGGAACGCTGCAACTGGAAGTGCAGGCCCAGGTCGACCCCGGCTACACGACAGGCCTGGTAAACAACCTCATTAAGGAGCCAGGGCAGCCGGATCCTTCCTGCCCCTCGGCACAGTGCGTCTCAATTCCGTCCGCCCCCTTTCTGGAGGTCAGCAAGAGGCTGACGGCAGAAAGCGGCACGCAGAGCGGGGTTGCCGAACCGGGGGAGATCCTAACCTACCAGATCACGGTCCAGAACATCGGCGGCTACGGCACCAATCTCCAGGTCACCGACAGGCTCGACCCGAACGTCACCTTCCTCGATGCCTCCAATGGCGGCACCCTGGGCGGAGGCGCCGTCAACTGGACCTTGCCAACAATGCAGGCCGGTGAAGCCCGCGTGCTGACCGTCCGCACGACTGTGAACAATCCGGTTCCTGCGGGCGTCACCCAGATCAGCAACATCGCGCATGAGACCGGCAAGCCGGAGCCCGGCTGCCCGTCGGACGGCTGCGCCACTCTTCCGCTTGCAGGCGAAGTGGCGATTTCGAAGACGCTGCAGTCGGAAAGCGGCAGCATCGCAGGCAGGGCCGAGCCGGGCGAGACGCTGATCTATGCCATCACCCTGAGCAACACCGGCGGCCCGGTCAGCGGCTACTCGGTCAGCGATCGGCTCGACCCAAACACCGTATTCGTCAGCGCCAGCGACGGCGGCACGGCCTCCGCCGGTACCGTTGTGTGGAATAACCTGTCGGTTGCCGCGCACAACGGCACCACGGCAGGCACGCGCACAGTGACTGTCACCGTGCGCGTTGCGGATCCGCTGCCGGACGGCACCATCAGCGTCAGCAACGTCGCCTTCAAAACCGGCGAGACCCCTCCCGCCTGTCCATCACCGCAGTGCGTCACCACACAGACCGCGCCGCGGGTGTCATTGACCAAGACCCTGGCCAGCGAAAGCGGCACCCAGGGCGGCATCGCCGAGCCAGAAGAGATCCTCACCTATACCATCTCGCTGACCAACACGGGCGGTGCCGACGAGACCGGCTATTCAGTGACCGACAAGCCCGATCCGAACGTGACGCTTATCTCCGCCGACAGCGGCGGCGTGCTCTCCGGTGGCTCGGTGGTCTGGAACGGCCTGACCGTGCCGGCGCACGACGGCACTGCGCCCGGCAGGCTCGACCTGACCATCGCCGTGCGGGTCAACAGCACGTTGCCGGCCGGGACGACCGGCATCGGGAACATTGTCCACCAAACCGGCACACCGGAACCTGCCTGTCCGTCCGACCAGTGCGTGACGCTCTCGACCCCGGCACAGACTGCGATCAACAAGACGCTGGTGGCTGAGTCCGGTGCGATCGCCAACGTTGCCGAGGCTGGCGAGGAACTGACCTATACCATCACCCTCACCAATACCGGCGGCACGCCTGCCGGCGACAAGGCAATCACCGATAAGCTCGACCCCAACGTCGATTTTGTCAGCGCCGACAACGGCGGTGTGCTGAACGGCACTGCCATCGAGTGGACCAACCTGACGGTGCCGCCGCAAGCCGGCACTACCCCGGGTACGCTGGTGCTGACGGTGACGACCCGGGTGAAGGACCCGCTGCCCGACGCAGTCACTTCGGTTGGGAACGTCGCCTTCGAGACCGGCACAACTGAGCCGGCCTGCCCGTCTGCCCAGTGCGTCACAATGCCGACGCAGGCCCGCGTCAGCCTGCAGAAGGCGCTGGCCGGTGAAAGCGGCAGCCTGGCCAACGCAGTTGAGGCTGGCGAGACGCTGACCTACGAGATCCGCCTCACCAACACTGGCGGCACCCCCGCCACCGGGTACGGCGTCACCGACAAGCTCGACCCCAACATGACGTTCGTCTCCGCCGACAATGGTGGTGCGCTCTCCGGCGGCGTCATCGAATGGGCCAACTTAACGGTGCCCGCCGCTTCCGGCGGCACGCCGGGCAGCCTGGTGCTGACAGCCGTTGTGCGGGCAGCAAGCCCGCTGCCGGCAGGCGCCACCGCGCTGACCAACCTCGCCTTTGAGACCGGTACGCCTGAGCCGACTTGCCCGTCGCCGCAATGCGCTGTCGTGCCGACGGCCGGCATGGTTGCCATCACCAAGACGTTGGCGAGCGAGTCCGGTGCGATCGGCAATGTTGCCGAAGCCGGTGAGATGCTGACCTACGAGATCCGCCTCATCAACACCGGCGGCGCCGCCGTCACCGGCTATGGCGTCACCGACACGCTGGATCCCAAC
>NZ_DATBUP010000046.1:0-28153 GCF_036515995.1 Pedomonas sp.
GCCGCCGAAGCCGCCGCCACCCGAACGCTCGCCGAAGCCGCCGCCCGAACGCGGACCGCTGCGGAAACCGCCGCCGCCGCCCGGACGATCGCCGAAGTCACGACGCGGACGCGGAGCCATGGCTTCCGCTTCTTCCGGCGACGGACCGCCGATAACCTTCAGATCTTGTGCAGCAGGCTTGCCCTGGCGCGACATGCCCAGTTCGTATTCGACCTGCTGGCCTTCCACGAGAACCCGCATCCCCGAACGCTCAACCGCGGAAATGTGCACAAAGGCGTCTGCGCCGCCATCGTCCGGCTGGATAAAGCCGTAACCCTTCTCAACATTGAACCACTTCACGGTTCCCGTAGGCATCAGTCTTTCCTTCATTTGGTAGTGCCCGATCTTTCGGGCAGTATTTCCGTACGAAAGAAAGCCCTAGATCCGGCGACTCATTTAGCAGACTTCTGTGTAACGCACCATAGGGAACAGAGTTACATACCGATCTGAATCCACCCCGTTTTTTATGGTCCAGCCTCGTTCCGTAGGGTAAGCTGGCAGCGCGAAGACGTTGAAATAGAAGCCCGGTTTTCGAACCTTTTCGTGTGCCGGGCCTATGGCTTGCCGGGCCGGCTGAGGCCGCCAGTGCTGGTGATACGGCAGATCCCGTTTTTTGGGGGGTGCCGGTCTAGGGAGAGACGATCCATGCGGGAATTCCTGATCCGTATTCTGTGTGTCATTGCGGGCCTGTGGGTCGCAACGCACCTGATTCCCGGTGTGCATATCGATGAGGGCATGACGTTCGTGTGGGCGGCGCTGCTGCTGGTGATCGTAAACGCCCTGATCCGGCCGCTGGCCATTCTGTTCACCCTGCCGCTGACCCTGCTGACCCTTGGGCTGTTCATCTTCGTTATCAATGCAGCCATGTTCGGGCTGGTGGCCGCCATGCTGGACGGCATGAGCGTGAGCGGCTTCTTCTCGGCCCTATTCGGGGCGATCGTGGTGGGTCTGGTCAGCCTCATGGGCATGTCCCTGTTCCGCAGCGACGTGCGCGGCTGAGCCGGGTTCGGCCTGATAGAGTGGAGTGCAACGGATGAAGCGGTTTGGTGCAGCAATGCTGGTCGTCAGTCTCGGGGTCGGCTTCGGGCTGGCCGGATGCGCGACCCCGCGCCAGCAGGTGGCAACCGGCCTCCAGTCCCTGGGCCTGCCGTCCCGTCAGGCCACCTGCATGGCGGACAGCATGGATGACCGGCTGAGCGGCGACCAGATGCGCCGAGTGGCCAAGCTGGTGGGCGGGGCCAACCGGGCGGGCAGCGTGGAGCCGAGCCGCAAGAACCTGCAACGCGCCGTCGACATCATGTTCGACGTGGCGGAGCCGGAGATTGCAACCGCCGCTTCCCGCGCGTTTCTGGCCTGCACGATCCTGGGCGGCTGATCCTTCAGGGCAGGTTGAGCAGCGGGGTTCAGCGGCGCTTCGCCTGCTGGACCAGACGCTCCAGCTCGTTGAGGAAGCGGGAGCGGTCCGCCCCGGTGAAGCTGGCGTTATAGCCGCTGACCGTTCCCATGGCGCGCAGGTCCGCCATCACGTCACGCATGGCCAGCGCCATGCCGATGTTCTGCTTGCTGAACAGCTTGCCGGTGTGGCCGAGGACGGCCGCGCCCTTCTCGAGCGAGCGTGAGGCGAGGGGGATGTCTGACGTGATGACGATGTCTCCCGCCGCCACCTGCTCGACAATCCAGTCATCCGCCGCATCGAACGCGCCGGGCACGGTGACTTCCTTCACCAGCGGGTGGCCGCTGGGGCGGATGCCGCCGTTGGAGACGATGTAGACCTGAAGGCCATGCCGCTCCGCGACGCGAATGACCTCGGCCTTGACCGGGCAGGCATCGGCATCGACGTAGATCTGGGACATAGGGATCTGGGGCATGGCTGTTTCTCCCTCGGGCGCTGACACTCCCGCCGCTTGTGGCACAGCGCGGCGGCGGTGTCCTCCCCCTTGGGGCGGCAAAAGCCGACGGAAGGTATCGACAGGGGCTTGGGGCGGAGTCTAGACGGAAGGCCACTTCAGAGTTGAGGAAAGGGGGGCGTCATGTCGGCAACGCGTCAGACGGATATCGAGCAGGTTCTGCAGGACAAGGCGAGCTTCTCGCACTTCGTGCGGGAGAACATCCGGTTTTCGGACACCGACATGGTGGGCCACGTGAACAACACGGCCTTTGCGGTTTACTGCGAGGCCGGCCGGGTGCACTTCGGCCGCAGCCTGCCGATCGGCGACGATTCCAGCTATGGCGGCGTGCTGGCGCGGGTTGAGATCAACATGCGGGCCGAGGCGCACTTTCCGGGCGTGGTCGAGATCGGCACCGGCGTGGTCAGGGTGGGACAGACCTCCTTCACCCTGGGTCAGGGCCTGTTCGTCGACGGCGCGTGCGTGGCGACGGCGCAGGGCGTGCTGGTGGCGATCGATCCGGAAACCCGCCGTCCGACGCCGCTGGCGGACACGGTGCGCGCCGCGCTGACGGCGCAGCTGCTGCCGGGCCTGACGGGCTGAGCGACGCAATGAGAAAGGCCGGGCGTTGAACCCGGCCTTTCTATTTCAGACTGGCTGACCTGTTTTAAACTGGCTGGGCGTTTCAGCGCGGCCAGTGGCAGACGACGAACTTGTTGCCGTCCAGATCGCGGAAGTAGGCGCCGTAGTAGGTGTCGCCGCGCAGGCCGGGCGCGCCTTCGTCCTTGCCGCCCAGCTCCAGCGCCTTGGCGTGGATCTCATTGACCGCGTCCTGCGACGGGGCATCGAGCGCGATCATCGTGCCGTTGCCGAAGGTGGCGGGCTGGCCGTCGAACGGCTTGTTGATCGTGAGCATGGGCCCGCTGCCGGAACCGTAGAAGTAGGCGCGATCCGTATTGAACAGGACCTTGGCGCCCAGCGGCGCCAGGATGGCATCGTAGAAGCTCTTGGCCTTCTCCAGGTCATTGGTGCCGAGGTTTGCGTAAGCGATCATGTGGTTAGCTCCCCCATTCGGTAATTTGTTCCGGCATAGAGGAGAGGCTGCGGAAGTATCCGTCAAGCTGCCATTTCACACAAGACTGGCAAGGGCGGTACGGCTCACGACTGCTTGCGCGTGCGCTTGCCGTACTTCTGCTGCTTCGACTGCTTGGTGGTGCGGGTGCCGGGGCGTCCGCCGGTGGCGCGACCCTGCACCGAGGCGGACTTGACCTCGACGGGCAGGCCGAGCTCGCTGGCTTCCAGCCGCTTGATCTCGTCGCGCAGGCGGGCGGCCTCCTCGAACTCCAGGTTGGCAGCGGCGTCCTTCATGCGATTCTCGAGATCGGCGATGTAGCCCTTGAGGTTGTGGCCGACGAGGCTGGTGGTTTCCTCGTCTCCCGTGTCGACCGTCAGGTAGTCGTGCTGGGACACGTCCTCGAGCAGATCGTTGATCTGGCGCTTGATGGTCTGCGGGGTGATGCCGTGGGCCTCGTTGTAGGCCACCTGCTTGGCGCGGCGGCGGTCGGTCTCGGCCAGCGCGCGTTCCATCGAGCCGGTCATGCGATCGGCATAGAGGATCACGCGGCCCTCGGCGTTGCGCGCGGCGCGGCCGATGGTCTGGACGAGGGAGGTCTCGGAGCGCAGGAAGCCTTCCTTGTCCGCATCCAGAATCGCGACGAGGCCGCACTCGGGAATGTCCAGGCCCTCGCGCAGCAGGTTGATGCCCACGAGCACGTCGAACACGCCCAGGCGCAGGTCGCGGATGATCTCAATGCGCTCGAGCGTCTCCACGTCCGAGTGCATGTAGCGGACCTTGAGGCCCGATTCGTGCAGGTACTCGGTCAGGTCCTCGGCCATGCGCTTGGTCAGCGTGGTGACGAGGGTGCGGTAGCCGGCCGCGGCGGTCAGCTTGGCCTCGTGGATGACGTTGTCCACCTGATCCTCGACGGGCCGAATCTCGTAGGTGGGATCCACAAGGCCGGTCGGGCGAATGACCTGCTCGACGAAGACGCCGCCGGTGCGCTCCAGCTCCCACGGGCCGGGCGTTGCCGAGACGAAGATGGTCTGCGGGCGCATGGCGTTCCACTCGGTGAACTTGAGCGGGCGGTTGTCGATGCAGGAGGGCAGGCGGAAGCCGTACTCGGCCAGCGTGACCTTGCGGCGGCGGTCTCCCCGTTCCATCGCGCCGATCTGGCCGACGGTGACGTGGCTTTCGTCGATGAACAGCAGGGCGTTGTCCGGCAGGTATTCGAACAGGGTCGGCGGCGGCTCGCCGGGCAGGCGTCCGGTGAGGAAGCGCGAGTAGTTCTCGATGCCCGAGCAGGAGCCGGTGGCGGCGATCATCTCGAGATCAAAGGTGGTGCGCTGCTCCAGCCGCTGGGCCTCCAGCAGCTTGCCTTCGGCGTTCAGCTCCTTCAGCCGCTCGGACAGCTCGAACTTGATGGCCTCGACCGCCTGTTTCATGGTGGGGCCGGGGGTCACGTAGTGGCTGTTGGCGAAGACGCGGACGTGGTCCATCGACGCGACCTTCTTGCCGGTGAGCGGGTCGAACTCGACGATCTCCTCCACCTCGTCCCCGAAGAACTGGATGCGCCAGGCAGCGTCCTCGTAGTGGGCCGGGAAGATTTCGAGTGTATCGCCGCGCACGCGGAAGGTTCCGCGCTGGAAGGCCTGATCGTTGCGCTTGTACTGAAGGGCCACCAGCTTGCGGATCAGCTCGCGCTGGTCGATGGTCTCGCCCTTCGAGATATTGACGATCATGGCCGAGTAGGTCTCGACCGAGCCGATACCGTAGATGCAGGACACCGAGGCGACGATGATCACGTCATCCCGCTCGAGCAGGGCGCGGGTGGCCGAGTGGCGCATCCGGTCGATCTGCTCGTTGATGGAGGATTCCTTCTCGATGTAGACGTCCGTCCGCGGCACGTAGGCCTCGGGCTGGTAGTAGTCGTAATACGAGACGAAATACTCGACCGCGTTCTCGGGGAAGAACGCCTTGAACTCGCCGTAGAGCTGGGCCGCCAGCGTCTTGTTGTGCGCCATGATGAGGGCGGGGCGCTGGAGCTTCTCGATCACCTTGGCCATGGTGAAGGTCTTGCCCGAGCCGGTGACGCCGAGCAGCACCTGATTCTGCTCGCCCTGCGCGGCCTGCTCCACCAGCTCGGCGATGGCTTGCGGCTGGTCGCCCGAAGGCTCGAAGTCCGAGACGAGCTTGAACGGCCTGCCGCCTTCGGCCTTGGGCGGACGCTCCGCCTTGTGGGGCACGAAGGTGCCGCTGGTGTCGATGTCGTCGAGGGTTTTACGGATGACCAGACTGCTCATGGCTGCACTATGCCCTGCACGTCGAGGCGTGCCAAGTTCTCTCTTTGTTCATTTCGACAGCGCCCCGAAGGGCGCTCTGCCTATATGGTGCGCCGACCCGAAAGGTCCATAGACAAAAACGCGTATAAAACTGCTTTCCTACAGGCCCGGCCTCACTTTACGATCAGCTGAAACGTTTGGGGGAGGAAGTGTGATGTCGTTCAAGTTCGGGTTCGCCTGTGCCGCTGCGCTGGGTGTGATGGGTGCGTTCGGCCCGGCGGCCAACGCTGCCGACGAGGCGCTGCGCGCCGATATCGCGAAGGACTACGACGCGCGGCTGAAGGACCTGTTCATTCATTTCCACCAGAACCCGGAGCTGTCCTTCCGTGAGACGAAGACGGCGGCGCGGCTGGCCAAGGAGTTGCGGGCGCTGGGCGTTCAGGTGACCGAGGGCGTGGGCAGGACCGGCGTCGTTGGCGTGCTGAGGAACGGCGAGGGGCCGACTGTGCTCATCCGCGCCGACATGGACGGCCTGCCGGTGGAAGAGAAGTCCGGCCTGCCCTATGCCTCCAAGGTGCGTCAGGTGGATCTGAGCGGTCAGGAGCGCCCGGTGATGCACGCCTGCGGCCATGACGTGCACGTGACGGCGCTGATCGGCACGGCCAAGCAGCTGGTGGCGCGCAAGGACCGGTGGAAGGGCACGGTGGTGTTCGTCGGCCAGCCCGCCGAGGAGACCATCAGCGGTGCGCGGGCCATGCTGGAAGACGGGCTCTATACCCGATTCCCCCGGCCGGACTACGCGCTGGCGTTCCATGTCAGCGCCGATGTTCCCGCCGGCAAGATCGGGCTGGTGCCGGGGCTGACGTCCTCGTCGTCGGACAGCGTCGACATCATCGTGCACGGCGTTGGCGCGCACGGAGCCTCGCCCCACACGGGCAAGGACCCGATCGTGATCGGCGCGCAGATCGTCATGGCGCTGCAAACGCTGGTGAGCCGCGAGATTGCGCCGCTGGACCCGGGCGTGGTGACGGTGGGCGCGTTCCATGCGGGCCACAAGCACAACATCATCTCCGACCGGGCCGAGCTGCAGCTGACCGTGCGCTCCAACGACGAGGCGGTGCGCGCCAAGCTGCTGAACGGCATCAAGCGCATTGCCGAGAACGCGGGCCGCATGGCGGGCCTGCCCGAGGACAAGCTGCCGGAGGTGCGGGTGGGGTTCGAATCGACCCCGACGACCGTGAACGACGCCGCCCTGACCGACCGGGTGCGCGCGGTGCTGGCCGGGCAGTTCGGCAAGGACGTGTTCTTCACGCAGGCCCGGCAGGGCATGGGTGCGGAGGATTTCGCCTACTTCATCCAGACGGATCCGAAGGTGCCGGGCGCCTACTTCGCGGTGGGCGGCACCTCGCAAGCCGTGCTGGACGCGGCGGCGGCGGGCGGGCCGCCGGTGCCCAGCCACCACTCGCCCCTGTTCAAGATCGAGCCGGAGCCTGCGGTGAAGGCAGGGGTGGAGGCCATGACCGTGGCGGCGCTGGATTTGCTGAATGGTGCCAAGCCCAAGGGAGAGACGGGCAATGTCGCAGTTTCCGGACAGTAAGACGCTTGATGCCTACCTGAACCGGATCGGACTGGCCGGTCCGCCAGCGGCAACGGAAGACGGGCTGGCGCAGGTGCACCTGCGCCATGGCGAGGTCATTCCGTTCGAGAACCTGGACATCCTGCTGGGCCGGGGCATCTCGCTGCAACCGGAGGACGTGTTCGAGAAGCTGGTGACGCGCGGCCGTGGCGGCTACTGCTTCGAGCAGAACGGCCTGCTGCTCCGGGCGCTGCTGTCGCTGGGCTTTACGGTCAGACCGCTGCTGGCGAGGGTGTGGGTCGGCGGCATCACCGAGCCGCGGGAGAAGACGCACCAATTGCTGCTGGTGAACATCGGCGGCCGGGAGTGGCTTGCGGACGTGGGATTCGGCACGGCGGGGCCCTGCCTGCCGCTGCCGTTCGAATACGACCGCGTGAGCGAGCAGCCGGGGCGGCGCTATCGCCTGCGGGCGGACGAGGTGTTCGGGAGCATGCTGGAGCGCTCGGTGGCGGGCGGGCCGTGGGAGAAGCTCTACAGCTTCACGCTCGAGCCGTGCTGGCAGGCCGACTTCGAGATGGGCAACCACTATGTCTCGACGCACCCCAAGTCTCCGTTCACGACGCGGGTGGTGTGTTCCATCCAGACGCCGGACGGCTGGCGGGTGCTGGTGAACCACGACCTGACCGAGACGATGGGGGGGACGCCCGAGCACAGCGTGGTTCCGGGAGGATCGGCCTACATGGAGATGCTGCGGGACCGGTTCCGGCTCGATCTGGACGTGCCCTATGAGTCTTTCATGCGTCAGGAGAGCGTCAGCGCGGCCGGGTAAGGGCGCGTGCGCAGCCGCAGCAAATGCAAGGTTTCAGGCTGAGGGAGGCCAGACCATGTCCGGATCGAAGCGGTTGGTGGTTGCGGAGCTTGTGGTTGCGAAGCGGGCTGGTGTTGCAGCGGGCCTTGGCGTGGCCGTTATCTCGGCTATTGCTTTTTCTGGGCCGGTTGCCGCGCAGTCGGTCAAGCCGGGGCTGTGGGAGATGACCATGGCGACCAGGATGGTGGGCGAGGGGATCCCCGACGGGGCCGGCAGCCGCACCATGAAGATGAACCTCTGCATCAAGCCGGAGGACGCCAAGGCCAGCTGGCAGGACATGGCCAAGACCATGCAGCCGGGCGAGGACGGGGACTGCACTGTCTCCGACTTCAAGGCGTCGGGCCAGACCTACTCGTTCACGACCCGCTGCAAGTCCGGCATGTCGGGGCGGATGACGGGCAAGATCACGCCCGAGGCCATGCACCAGACCGGAGACATGGTGTTTGCCGAGGGCGGCTCGACCATGAAGATGAACATCAACAACACGAGCAAATGGATGGGGGCCACCTGTCCGCCGGGAACGCCCGGGGCCAAGTGACCCGGTGCGGCGCTGCGTCGCCTCCGGGTGCTGCGGGGGCGGGTCAGAGACCCGGCTCAGACACCGGGCGCGAACACCCTGCGTCGCATGCGGGGACGGTCTGTCATAGGCCCTTCTGCTGCGTTTTCGTTGAGCCGGGGAAATAGTTCCAGGCAATCGTTCCGGCCCCCCAATTTTTGTTCACAGGGCAAAGCCGCAGAAATCCGTGGTCAAGCCAAATTTGTTTCGCCTTTCGTCTAATCCCCTCTTGCTTCGCACCAAATCTTGGGGTTGATTGCGGGAACACCCCCCACTGGTGGGTGTTTTTCATGATATTGTCACACAGCGTTCTGTGGGTGTTGCGCGAAAACAGGCGCAATTTGCGCGGCTTGCGCCCCTTCAGGCCTGTGTTGTTGAGATTTGATGACCACAAGATCTTGTGCTTGTGGCGCATCGTGTGCGGGACCGGAGGACGGCGAGATGGATTTTGCGAGCAGCGGCAGCGGGCAGACCGAGACGCACGGGGGCCAGATGCACGAGGGTCAGGAAATTTCCAGCACGACCATCATTCCCTGGAAGTTTCCGGTGCAGGTGGATCACACCCGTGACGCCCTGTTGACGGACTTCGGCAAGGAGACGCTGAAGGACCGTTACCTGCTGCCGGGCGAGACCTTCCAGGATCTGTTCGCCCGCGTGGCGGCGGCCTATGCGGATGATGCAGAACACGCCCAGCGCCTCTACGACTACATCTCGCAGCTGTGGTTCATGCCGGCAACGCCGGTGCTGTCCAACGGCGGCACGGGCCGGGGCCTGCCGATCTCCTGCTACCTGAACTCGGTGGACGACAGCCTTGATGGCATCGTCGCCACCTGGAACGAGAACGTGTGGCTGGCCTCGCGCGGCGGCGGCATCGGCACCTACTGGGGCAACGTGCGCGGCATCGGCGAGCCGGTCGGCCTCAACGGCAAGACCTCGGGCATCATTCCGTTCATCCGCGTGATGGACAGCCTGACGCTCGCCATCTCGCAGGGCTCGCTGCGCCGCGGCTCGGCGGCGGTGTACCTGGACGTGTCCCACCCGGAAATCGAGGAGTTCCTCGAGATCCGCAAGACCTCGGGCGACTTCAACCGCAAGGCGCTGAACCTGCACCACGGCGTGCTGATCACCGACGAGTTCATGGAGTGCGTGCGGGACGGCAAGAAGTTCGACCTGCGCAGCCCCAAGGACGGCACCAAGCGCGGCGAGGTGGATGCCCGCGCCCTGTTCCAGAAGCTGGTTGAGGTGCGCCTTGCCACCGGCGAGCCGTACATCGTCTACATCGACACGGTGAACCGCACGCTGGCCGCGCACCAGCGCGAGCTGGGCCTGAAGGTCTCGACCTCCAACCTGTGCTCGGAAATCACGCTGGCCACCGGCCGCGACCACCTGGGCAACGCCCGCACCGCCGTGTGCTGCCTGTCCTCGGTGAACTTCGAGACCTGGGATCAGTGGTCGAAGGACGAGCGCTTCCTCGAGGACGTGATGCGCTTCCTCGACAACGTGCTGCAGGACTTCATCGACCGAGCGCCTGAGACCATGTCCCGCGCCAAGTACGCCGCCGCGCGCGAGCGCTCGGTGGGCCTGGGCGTGATGGGCCTGCACAGCTTCTACCAGGCCCGTGGCATTCCCTTCGAGAGCGCCATGGCCAAGTCGTGGAACCTGAAGATGTTCCGCCACATCAAGGAGCGGGTGGATGCCGCCTCCATGATGCTGGCGATGGAGCGCGGGCCGTGCCCGGACGCCGCCGAAGTGGGCGCGATGGAGCGCTTCAGCCACAAGATGGCGATTGCGCCGACGGCCTCCATCTCGATCATCGCGGGCGGCACCAGCGCCTGCATCGAGCCGGTTCCGGCCAACATCTACACCCACAAGACCCTCTCGGGCTCGTTCGTGGTGCGCAACCCGCACCTCGAGAAGCTGCTGATCGAGAAGGCCAAGAACTCCGAGGCCGTGTGGAACTCCATTCTGGAGAACGGCGGCTCGGTGCAGCACCTGGACTTCCTGACGCCGGACGAGAAGGCCACCTTCCGCACCGCGTTCGAGGTGGACCAGCGCTGGCTGCTGGAGCTGGCCGGTGACCGCACGCCGTACATCTGCCAGGCGGCGAGCCTCAACCTGTTCCTGCCCGCCGACATCGAGAAGTGGGACCTCCTGATGCTGCACTTCCGCGCGTGGGAGATGGGCATCAAGTCGCTCTACTACTGCCGCTCGAAGTCGATCCAGCGCGCCTCGTTCGCAGGCGGCGTGGAGGCGGACAACACGCCGAACCTCCGCCAGATCGAGGTGGAGATGAAAGACTACGACGAGTGCCTGGCGTGCCAGTAAGGCGCTGCCGCTAACGCGTCGACAGCCATCTGGGTCTGACGGGACGACGGGGCAGGGATCATCCGCCCCGCTGTCCACCAGACCCACAAAGTGACACAAAGTGTGAACAAATCCGCCGGGAACGAACCGTTCCACGCGGAAGCCGAGGCCCAGGAGATCAACCATGCCGCTGCTGCAAGCTTCCAAGACCTACAAGCCGTTCGAATATCCCTGGGCCTATGAATTCTGGAAGCGCCAGCAGCAGCTGCACTGGCTGCCGGAAGAAGTACCGCTGGGCGAGGATTGCCGCGACTGGGCGCAGAAGCTGACCGACCACGAGCGCAACCTGCTGACCCAGATCTTCCGCTTCTTCACCCAGGCCGACGTGGAGGTGCAGGACTGCTACCACGAGAAATACGGCCGGGTGTTCAAGCCGACCGAGGTGAAGATGATGCTGGCCGCGTTCTCCAACATGGAGACGATCCACATCGCGGCCTACAGCCACCTGCTCGACACCATCGGCATGCCCGAGACCGAATACGCCGCGTTCCTGCACTATGAGGAGCTGCGCGCGAAGCACGACTACATGGGCAACTTCGGCGTGGACAACGATGGCGACATCCTGCGGACGCTGGCCATGTTCGGCGGCTTTACCGAGGGCCTGCAGCTGTTCGCCTCTTTTGCCATGCTGATGAACTTCCCGCGCTTCAACAAGATGAAGGGCATGGGCCAGATCGTCAGCTGGTCGGTGCGCGACGAGTCGCTGCACTGCGACGGCATCATCAAGCTGTTCCACGCCTTCGCCCAGGAAAGCGGCGCGCTGAACCAGGCCGTGAAGGACGACATCGCCGACTGCTGCCACACCGTGGTGCGGCTGGAAGACGCCTTCATCGACCTCGCCTTCGAGATGGGCCCGGTGCCGGGCATGACCCCGAAGGACATCAAGAAGTACATCCGCTACATCGCCGACTGGCGCCTGAAGCAGCTGGGCATGAAGCCGATCTACATGATCGACGAGCATCCGCTGCCGTGGCTGCAGCCGCTGCTGAACGGCGTGGAGCACGCCAACTTCTTCGAAACCCGCTCCACCGAGTATTCCAAGGCCGCAACCCGCGGCAACTGGAACGAGGTGTGGGACGCGTTCGACAAGCGCAAGTCGGCCCAGGCCCAGACGATGGCAGCCGAATAAGGGGCTGCCGACAGCCGGGGCCGGAAACGGCTTTGCAAGACTGAAGAACGGGGCGCAGCCATGGCTGCGCCCCTTTTTCGTGCCCGTTTCCATGCTGGTTCCGGCGCTGACGCGGGCAGTATCGGGTCATAGCTGGAAGGCAGGAAAGCAGGAAAGGTGGGCAGGGCGGGGCTGCGAAGCGGGGGCGAGCCTAATTCGTCGGAATTTTTAACAAAAGTGAATTGGGATGTTTATGGCAACAATCGGAAAAGGCCGCGCCGTCAAATGGTTGTGAAGACAAGGGAATTATGGAATGAAAGTTGCATAACTCCTGAAGGTTTCAAACTGAAACAACGGTGCGGTTTATCCGGTGTTCCCAAGTGTTTCGGCCAAGGTCGGGGGGGTCAGGCTCACCAGCTCCAACCGTGACGTCTCGCCGGGCTGCCGCGCCAGAGAAAAGCAACCGGGGAGATTTCACGTGAACAATCCATTCCCTGCACTCGCAAAGGCCGGCGCTCTGGCCGCCGCCTTGCTGCTTCCGGCGCTGCCCGCCAGCGCCACACCCTATTCGGACATCGTCGTCTTTGGCGACAGTCTGGTCGATGCGGGGAATATCAGCCTCGTCAGTCCGGGCACGCCGCCGGCCGGGCTGGGCTATTACAACGGCCGCTTCTCCAATGGCCCGCTTTATACCGACCTGCTGTATCAGGCCAGCTACGGCACCTACATGACGCCTTCGCTGGCGGGCGGCTCCAACTTCGCCTTCGGCGGCGCGCGGGCCATCGACAACAGCGGCTTCTCCGCCGGCGCGGACGCCATTCCGGATCTGGGCGCCCAGATCGACATGTTCGCGGCCCGCACCGGCGGCACGGCGGACAACAGCGCGCTCTACATCATCAACGTAATGGGCAACGACGTCTTTGCCCTCATGCGCAACGACATCGACGGCATGGAGCCCGCCGCCTACGCCGGCGCCGTGGCCGGTGCGGTCGCCGAGCAGATCCAGCGCCTGCATGACATGGGTGCGCGGAACATCCTGGTGACCGGCGTGCCCAACGCGGACATCAGCGAAGCCTTCCTGCTCCAGCAGCTGCTGGACGATGCGCTGGACGGGCTGACGCTGGAGAGCGACCTGATGCTCTACAGCTATCTCGACCTGTTCACCCGCATTCTTTCGGACCCCACAAGCGTCGGCCTGCCGGCGGACATCGACTTCACCTCGAACTGCCTTGCGGGCGAAACCCCGTCGCCGGACATGGACTGCACCGGCTACTTCTTCTTCGACCAGACCCACCCGAGCGCCGCGGTTCATGAGGTGATCGCGCGGGAAGTGGCGCGGCTGGTCGGCATCACCCAGGTGAGCGAACCGGCGGCCGTGGCGCTGCTCGGCTTCGGCCTGGTGGCGGCGGCGCTGGCACGCCGGCGGCGGCAAGCCGGGGCCTGAGCCCCAACGGCCAGAACCCCAGCAGGCGGTGGCCCCGGCGTTCAGAACCGGGGCCGCGCTGCACCCGTTCCAATCTACGACCATGGGCCGATTGACGACCGGAACAAAACAGGGTCAAATAGGCCTTGTTGATGCAGGGTCGTGATTGGGGGAGAGGGTGCGATGGGGCAGGCGTTCGGGGATAGCGGGAACAGGGAAGCCCGCAATGCAGTGTATGCAGTGCGAGAATTCTGCCTTGCCGCCCGGCAGGTGCTTGCCCGCCTGATGGTGCTGGTCGCGGCGCTGTGCGGGGTCACCGGCGAGGCTCTGGCTCAGGCGGCCGCGCCCACCAGCCCCATCACTCCTGCCAAGCCCGTCACCATGGCGGACATCCTTGCCGCCAGCCCGGCGGCGGACTGGCGTCCGCTCGACCCCGAGAACACGCTGTACCTCGATCTGGAGACGCCGGATCGGGAGGCCGGTCGCGTGGTGATCGAACTCGCCCCCGGCTTTGCGCCCCGTCATGTGGAGGCTATCCGCTCGATCGCACGGGCAGGGGCCGTTGCGCCGACCGTCAACCGGGTGCAAGACAATTTCGTCACCCAGTGGCAGCTGACCACGGCCGAAATGCCTGCGCTGAAGGCCGAATTCACCCGCAAGGCCGGGGCGGACCTGCGCTTCACGCCTCTGCCGGATCGGGACGCCTATGCCCCCGAGGTCGGCTTTGTCGATGGCTTCCCGGCGGCCCGTGACCGCCAAGCCGGCGCGGCGTGGCTGGTGCACTGCTACGGTATGGTCGCCGTCGGCCGGGAGAACGCGGCGAACTCCGGCAACGGGGCGGAGCTGTACACCGTCATCGGCCAGGCCCCGCGCCAGCTGGACCGCAACATGACCGTCGTCGGCCGCATCGTCTCCGGCGTCGACCTGCTCTCTGCCCTGCCGCGCGGCAAGGGCGCCATGGGCTTCTACAAAGTGCCGCAGTCGCCCATAAACATACGAGCCGTGCGCCTTGCCGCTGACATGCCTGCCGCCGAGCGGGAGGCGCTGGAAGTGCTGCGCACGGACTCGGCCACCTTCAAGGCGCTCGTCGAGGCCCGGCGCAACCGCCACGATGCCTTCTATCATGTGCCCGCCAACGCCATCGACATCTGCAACGTGCCCCTGCCGGTGCGGGAGGGGCGCTGACTTGGAAAAACTTCAGCAGGCCTCGCGACTGAGGCTGCAGGATGCAGCAGCCCACTGGCTGGTCTTTAGTTCGCTCGGAGCAGGCACCTTGTTAAAGGCGCTTGCGAACTCCCGACGAGTTGCGAGTTCCAGTGATCCGCTGAGCGACAGGTGACCGCCATTTCCGTAGAAGTAACGTGTGCCTTCGCCGACTTGGCACCGGCCAGTTGCACATAATGCTTCCGTCAAATCAACTAGATGAAAATCTGGCTGCTTCTGGCCTAATGCGGAAAGTCTCTGCAGAAAGCTTGCGACAGTGAGGCTTTCCGGCGACCGCTTGGTCAACTCGAAATTGCAAGCATCAACCTGACTGGAAAAGTGAATTTCCTTGCGCGCACAGTCGCCTGCCTTGCCGTAGGCAGGCCAGGGGGGCGGAGAGATCCAGTAGACGGTCAAGCCGCGCTTTCCGAGCATGTCCAAAGTATTTCCGATTCTCGTGAGCAATTCATCGGCGGTTAGTACACCGAGGCTCGCCCCATCCGCTGCCTGAACCGGCGTATGAAAGAGATTGGCCAGCTGTGTGGAAATGATCACCGTATTGATGGACGGATTCCGGTTTAGCACCTCAACTAGCTTGTCGTTGAATTGTATGCACTGTTGCGCCCATTCGCGGGTCTGGCCCGGTGCCATTTGTGCGATGCCCCTGACTGGGTTGCAGGCACTTTTAGTATACTGGGCCACACCTTCAGTTTGGAAAAGGGCGGTCACAGCAGGCACGGAGTGCATCGCATAACTGTCGCCCCATACCAAAATATGCGGAGTGGGTGCAGTGGTGCATCCTTCAAGACTCGAAGATTCGCAGTTGCTAGCGAGCCCTCGGACATTAACTGCATTTTCCTTGTCCGCTGGCAGAAACAGAGGCCGTCCGTAAAGCGAGGCGAAAGAGACGCCTGCAACGATAGCCGTCAATGTGGCCCATCGCACTAGAGGCCGCCAATCGCCGCGCATAGAGCCGGCTGGCCTTCGTGCAGGAGTTTCGACGTATCTCCACGAAAGATAGGCGAGGGGGAGCGTTAAAAGTGCAAGCGAAACCATAAGCCATAGGGGCGGTTCGTGCAGCAGACGGGCGCGGGCAAATGCCAGCAGGGGCTGGTGCCATAAATAAAGGCTATAGCTGAGCAGGCCAATTCCAACGAATGGCCGCATCGACAAAAACTTGCCGGTTAACGACTCGCGCGATGCATACAGTAGAATCAGACAGGTGCCGACGACCGGCAATGCAGCATAAACTGAAGGAAAGGGAACGGATTCATCGTAAAAAAATACGCTGACGAGGACCATGGCCAAACCAAGAGTAGCAAGCACTCCATTGCTGCGATGATTCGGCGATGCATAAATCCAGGCGCTTAACGCCCCAAGCAGCAGTTCCCAAGCTCGAAATGGGGCGAGATAAAAGTTTGTACTTGGTGCGTTTCGCCAGCCCCACTCGCTGGCGACCAAGCTAGCTGCCGCCAGAAGCGCGATGACAGAAATCCAAAAATTTCGTCGATTTCGCAGTAACGGCCAAAGTAGAGCGATCAAAACAGGGAAGACTATGTAGAACTGCTCTTCGACCGCCAGGCTCCAAGTATGGAGCATGGGCTTCTCCTCGGCCTCAGCTGCAAAATAATCGCTTTCTTTCCAAAAAAGGAGATTGGACGCAAAAAAAGCTAAGGCAAATGTGCTCTGAAAAAAATCGTTAAACTTCAGATGCGGAAGCCAGAGCCATGCAATAGGCATGGAAACAGCAGTTACAAGGAACAGAGCTGGCAGGATCCTGCGGGCACGCCTGACATAGAAATCTATGAAAGAGAAACGGCCTTCTTCCATTTCTCGCAAGAGAATGGAGGTGATCAGGAAGCCTGAAATGGCAAAAAAGACATCTACGCCAACAAATCCACCAGTAAATCCGGGAACACCTGCGTGAAACAGAATGACCGGAACGACTGCAAAGGACCTCAGTCCATCTACTTCTGGGCGGTATTTCAAATGAGCCTCGTGCTTCGCCAGTTCCGAGGAAAACGGCAAACTAGGCCGGTGCCCCTAAGAGTCAAGGACGCACGTTTCCAAGGAACTAATGTAAATAGACCATTTAAAATCAACGATCGCCGTAGCGGCTGAGGTCGTTCTTCTGAGTCGAAATACTGCAGCATTAAAAGGGCTGCTCTTGTAGCCCAAGCCCGCTGCGTGTCGTCTAACGGTCTGTCTTGGAAAGGTTCTTCCGGATCGATGCCCTCAGGGAGAGGGAGAGAGTTGGTTGCCCCGCAAGGATTCGAACCTCGATTAACGGAGTCAGAGTCCGCTGTCTTGCCGTTAGACGACGGGGCAACGTCGTGTCCGGGGCCGTGCTAATATGTCAGGAGAACTGGGGTGTCAACGGCCATGATCAACTTTTTGAACTTTTTCGTCAGAACCTTGCGGGCAGATGCCTTGTACCGCCGGGATGCGATTGTTAGGTTACGGGCAAGTAAACCGTATTGCTGCGGTTCAGAGCTTCTGTTTGAAGGCGACGATCATGCCAAATACCGTGGCGGCCAGTTCCGTTGCGTCAGCCCCCTATACGGCGGACCCCTGTACGTCCAACGACGAGACCGCCGAGCCAGCCGGATTGCACATCGAAGACGACACCCCCATCCGCGCGGCCAGCACCAACCGAATCTACGCGGCGCTCGATCTGGGCACCAACAACTGCCGCCTGCTGGTGGCCAAGCCGGTGCGGACCGGCTTTCAGGTCATCGACGCCTTCTCGCGCATCGTGCGGCTGGGCGAGGGACTGGCAAGCTCGGGCCGCCTGTCGGACGCGGCGCAGCGCCGGGCCATCTCGGCCCTCAAGGTGTGCGCGGACAAGGTGAAGCGCCGCAAGGTGCACATGATGCGCCACGTGGCGACGGAAGCCTGCCGCCGGGCGGACAACACGCAGGAGTTCGTCTCGCGCGTGTTTGCCGAAACCGGCCTCGCGCTGGACGTGGTCTCGCCGGAGGAGGAGGCGCGGCTGGCCATGCTCGGCTGCCAGGCCCTGCTGCCGCGCTCGGCCAACTACGGGCTGGTGTTCGACATCGGCGGCGGCTCGACCGAACTCATTCTGGTGCGCAACCGCCCGCGCGGCATCAGCGAGATCATGGCGTGGACCAGCGTGCCCTGGGGCGTGGTCTCGCTGGCGGACGCCTACGGCGACGTGACGCTGGATTCGGTGGAATATGGCGAGATGAAAGCCATGCTGACGGCGCACCTGTCCGCGTTCGAGGACCGGGCCCGGGTCAGCCAGCGGGTGAAGGAAGGGCGGCTGTGCATGCTGGGCACCTCCGGCACGGTCACCACACTGGCGAGCCTCCACCTCAAGCTGCCGTTCTACGACCGCCGCCAAGTGGATGGTTGCTGGGTGCCGTCCAGTTCGCTACGCACACTCTCGCAGGAACTGTTCGGCCTGACGGTCGAGGAGCGGGCGGCATTGCCGTGTATCGGCCCGGAGCGGGCGGACCTGATGCTGGCCGGTTGCGCCATCATCGAGGCCATTCTGGAATTCTGGCCGGTCGAGCAGGTGCGCGTGGCAGACCGGGGTATCCGGGAAGGCATCCTGCGCGTTTTGATGCAGCGTGATGGAATTTCGTTATGAGCGGGCGAGGCGGTGGAATCAGCGGTCGGTCCCAGGGCGGCAAGACCCGGGTCAAGACCGGGCGCGGCCGGAGCACCTCGTCGGTGCGCTGGCTTGAACGCCAGTTGAACGATCCTTATGTGAAAGCGGCCAAGGCGGCGGGCTACCGGTCCCGCGCCGCGTTCAAGCTGAAGGAACTGGATGAGCGCTTCGATCTGCTGAAGGACGCGACCCGGGTGGTGGATCTGGGCTGCGCGCCGGGCGGCTGGTGCCAGATCGTGAAGGAGCGCCGACCCAAGGCGCGCGTCGTCGGCGTCGATATTCTGGAGGTTGAACCGCTGCCGGGCGTTGACCTGATCATGGGAGACATCCGGGACGAGGCAACGGCCGAGCACATCCGCACCCTGCTGGACGGCCGGGCGGATCTGGTGATCTCGGACATGGCGGCCAACACGGTGGGCCACAAGCAGACGGACCACCTGCGCACCATGGGCCTGATCGAGGCCGGTCTGGAAATGGCGTTGGAGATTCTGGAGCCGGGCGGCACCTTCGTTGCCAAGGTTCTGGCCGGCGGCGCCGATTCCCAGTTGCTGATGCGGTTGAAACAACGTTTCAAGACCGTGAAACATGCCAAGCCTCCCGCCAGCCGGAAGGACTCTTCCGAATGGTACGTGATCGCACAGGATTTTCGCCCGGAAACTGCGGGCTAACCATAGCATTTTAAATTTGGGGATGGCATATAGCCCCACTTCCCCGCCCCCGAAGCTACGAGAGAGTCCCATGGAACTGCGTTTAGGCCTCACTTTCGATGACGTTCTGCTTGTACCGGCTGAATCGGATGTCATGCCGAGCCAGACAGACACGTCCACCCGCCTGACACGCGAGATCTCTCTCAATATTCCACTGCTCTCCTCCGCCATGGACACCGTGACGGAAGCGCAGATGGCGATCACCATGGCCCAGGCCGGCGGCCTTGGCGTTCTGCACCGCAACCTCACCATCGAGGAACAGGCCCAAGCCGTTCGCCAGGTGAAGCGGTACGAAGCGGGCATGGTGGTGAACCCGGTGACCATGCTGGCAAACCAGACGCTGCGCGAAGCGCTGGACCTGATGAAGCGCCACAACATCTCCGGCATTCCGGTGGTGGAACCATCTCCGCGGGGCCAGCCGGGCAAGCTGATCGGCGTGCTGACCAACCGTGACGTGCGCTTTGCCGAGAACATGGACCAGCCGGTTGCCGAGCTTATGACCCGGGACAATCTGGCGACCGTGCGCACGGGCGTGAGCGAGGACGAGGCGCGCCGCCTGCTGCACCAGCGCCGGATCGAGAAGCTGATCGTGGTGGACGACCAGTACCGCTGCATCGGCCTGATCACGGTGAAGGACATCGAGAAGGCGGTGAACTACCCGAGCGCCACGAAGGACGCCTCCGGCCGCCTGCGCGTTGCCGCCGCTTCCACCGTCGGCGATCTGGGCTTCCAGCGCACCGAGGCGCTGGTGGACGCTGAGTGCGATCTGGTGGTGCTGGACACCGCCCATGGTCACTCCGTCAAGGTGTCTGAGGCCGTGCGTCGGGTGAAGTCCAAGTGGAACCACGTTCAGGTGGTGGCCGGCAACGTTGCGACCGGCGATGCTGCCCGGGCGCTGATCGACGCGGGCGCGGACGCCATCAAGGTGGGTATCGGGCCGGGCTCGATCTGCACCACCCGCATCGTGGCTGGTGTGGGCGTGCCGCAACTGACCGCCATCATGGACACCGTTGAAGTCTGCGCCAAGGCCGGCATTCCGGTCATCGCCGACGGCGGCGTGCGCACCTCCGGCGACATTGCCAAGGCAATCGCCGCCGGCGCCAGCGCGGTCATGGTCGGCTCGGTGCTGGCCGGCACGGACGAAGCCCCGGGCGAGGTGTTCCTGTATCAGGGCCGCTCCTACAAGGCTTACCGCGGCATGGGCTCGGTGGGCGCCATGGCCCGCGGCTCGGCGGACCGCTATTTCCAGCAGGACATCAAGGACAGCCTGAAGCTGGTGCCGGAAGGCATTGAAGGCCAGGTGCCGTACAAGGGCTCGGCCCGCGAGATCATTCACCAGATGGTGGGCGGCCTCAAGGCGGCCATGGGCTACACTGGCGGCGCGACCATTCCGAACTTCCAGGAGCGCGCCCAGTTCGTCCGCATCACCAACGCCGGCCTGCGCGAAAGCCACGTGCATGACGTGGTGATCACCCGCGAGGCGCCGAACTACCCGACACGCTAAGAGCCGCGGGAGCGAGCAGTGCTTTGCACGGGGGCGCGGAGCCTGCGGTTCCCCCTCCTTGCATCCCATCGAATTGGGCCGTGCGCGTGATGACGGGTGCGGCCTTTTTCGTTGGGGCAACGGGGCGGGCCGGCTGGATTGCCTACCAATCCCCATGAATATTCAGAAGGTAACAGGAGTAGGTTCACATGCAGCCTGCGGCGCGGCTGGCAGCGGCGATTGAAATTCTGGACGAGGCGATCGGCAGCGCCCGCAGGGGCGGGGCGGCGGCTGACGTGCTGCTGGCGCGCTACTTCCGTTCGCGCCGCTATGCGGGCTCGAAGGACCGGGCCGCCGTGCGCGCCCACGTCTATGCGGTGCTGCGGCACATGGCCCATGATGCCCCCTCGGGACGGGCAGCGCTGATTGCCTATGCCACGGCGCAGGAGCCAGCCCTGCTGGAGCTGTTCGGCGCAGGGGGCCATGCCCCGGCGGCCCTGACGCCGGATGAGACTGCGGCGGCCGCAAACGCTTCCTGCCATTGGCTGCCTTCGTGGCTGGAAGACCGGCTCAAACGCCGGTTCACAGACAACTGGCCAGCCCAGCGGGATGGCCTGACCGGCCGCGCGCCGCTCGATTTGCGGGTCAATACCCTGAAGACCGAGCGGGACCGGGCAGCGGCCGTTCTGGCCAACGAAGGTGTCGAGACCGAGATTTTACGATTTAGCGCCAACGGCTTGCGGGCCGATGCTGGGACACCGATCGAGAAGACCGATGCGTTCGCGGCCGGGCTGGTGGAGGTGCAGGACCTCTCCAGCCAGCTGATGATCGAACTGGCCGGCGCACGGCCCGGTGAAACGGTGATCGACCTGTGCGCAGGCGCGGGCGGCAAGACGCTGGGCTTCGCTGCCAGCATGCGGAATCAGGGCCGGATCATCGCGTTTGATATCGACCCGGCGCGGCTGGAGCGCATGACGCCCCGGCTGGAGCGGGCAGGCGTGAGCATTGTGGAGCAAAGGGCGCTGCGGCCCGGCGCGCTCGATGCCCTCGCGGGACAGGCCGAATGCGTGGCGATCGATGCGCCGTGCACCGGAACCGGGACCTGGCGGCGCAATCCGGAGGCGCGGCTGCGCCTCAGCGAAGACCGGCTGGCCGCCATCACCGCCGTGCAGGACGACGTGCTGGAGCAGGGCTCGGCGCTGGTAAAACCGGGCGGGCGGCTGGTTTACGCCGTGTGCTCCCTGCTGCCGGACGAGGCTGAAGACCGGGCGGACGCCTTCGCTCAGCGCCATCCGGAGTTCCGGCTGGTAGATTACCGTACGCGGCTTGAGGCTAGCGGCCTGCCTGAAACGGTAGCGCTGCGGCCGGAGTACCTGGCTGTGGCTCCCGCAAGCCATGGATGCGACGGCTTTTTCGTCGCGGTTTATGAACGGCTCTGCTAATCCTAGCAGGGTCCTGTGTTGACGGGTCCCGGCGGGACTCCCTAGGGAGGAAGAATGTTACAGCGCCACTGGATCTCTGCCCTGGCCCTCGGGGCCGCCCTTGCTGTCAGCGCGCCGGCGCTGGCCAAGGCACCCCAGGCCAACGCCACGTCTTCCCGCCTCATGCAGCAGGCCAATGCCCTGATGGGCCAGAACCGCGCCGCCGAGGCCGCGGACCTGTACGAGGCGGCGCTGACGGCCGATCCGCGCAACAGCAACGCTTTCATCGGTCTGGGCCGGGCCTATGAGCAACTGGGGCTCACGGGCCGCGCCATCAGCTACTACCGCAAGGCGCTGACCATCAACCCGAACGACGTGACCGCGCTGGAGGCCTCCGGCATGGCACTGATCACCAAGGGCAGCCTCGCACAGGCGCAGGAAACTCTGGACCGGCTGCGCCGGGTGTGCCCCAAGGGCTGCGTGCAGGCCGAACGGCTCGCCAATGCACTGGGCAGCGCACAGGCCAAATCCACCGCCACGCGCGGCCGGGTGACGGCACAGAGCGCCCCGCGCAGGCCTGCAAAGCAGCAGACCTCGCAGCAGTAGGATTTCTTCTCAGATTTTTTTAGCAGAGGGTCTTAACCCTCTGCACTCCCGTTTGTTTTTCGGGTGGCGGTGCCAGCGCTTGCTTGTCCGGCAGGGTCTATCGGGCCGTGCGTGAGATGGGCGGCGGAGCGACCGTGCCAGGGCTTTGCTCTTACTCCTTAAACTCATTCTAAAAATAAACATCTAACTCATGAATAAGCGTGGGTTTGTTGTGCTGCGCCGTTTCTTCGGCTTGCTCGTGTGTGGCTGAAGTCTGACGAGCCTTGGACGTGCGGTTCATGTTGCACGCGGAGCAAGCGGCTGCCCGCGCAAACGCGGTGCGAGGCGCATCTTTGTCAGTAGTATCAAGGTGTTAGAGGTGTACGCCGCGACAGGGTGTGAAATGTCGGAAGGTGTAGCTCCAACCAGGGTCAGACAAGAGTGATTTCAGCAGCTTCCAGCTCTGTTCGGAATCGTTCTATCCGGAGGCGGAGCGGCAGATAACCGAGGGCGGCGGAGTGTAGCTGTCTAAGCACTGAGTGCTCGCGATGCAGGAGATCGGGCCGAGCTATGCAGAGGGACGCGCGAGGGTGGCACTTGAGTGTGCGCGTTTGGGCAAAAGGAAATTTCTCAAACGACTGATTTTATTCAGCTTCAGGAAACCTGTTCGGACCAGAGCACTTCCGCTGACTTGATGGATAGGCTTGGCCTTGACCCTGTTCCCAGAGTGCGCCGAACACGACATTGAAAGAATGAATGAGGGTGCACGGGGGTTGCTGGTTTGAGCGCCTTCGCGCGCGATCACCTCCGTTTAGAAACCATTTCAAATGCCTCTGTCCTACAACTTAGCACTCGCCGGCCAGCGCAGCGTGAGCGGCAGCGAGGCGGCGGTTTCAAAAGGGGCGATGTATCGAACCTGAGCGACGTGAGCGAGGCGAGGAACTGGCCAAAGGCCGCTGCTGGACAATGCAAAAGGGCGTATGAGGGAAACAGTTGATGGCGCGCGCACGGGCACAAGAAGCCCTGCAAGGACTGGTGTTCAATCAGCTTTCAGGTAACTGCCCGAAAAGGCCAGATTTGCCGGCTTGTTGTTCTTGCTTGGTCTTGGCCATGTTCCCAGAGTGCGCCGGACACACCGTCGAGAAAGGGAATGGGGGCGCGGGGGTTATAGACCCCCGCATATTAGGTATACTTTTGTAACCTTCGCCTTGAGCCTCAGGCTCGATCTTTTCGCGTAAGCTCGGCATGAGCGGCGGCGAGGCGGCAGAAGGCGGGGACGTCGAGGACTTCGGCGCGCAGGTCGCCGGGAATGTCGGCGGCTTCCAGAAGGGGCGTGGGGTCGAGCCCCAGGGACTTGAGGGAGGCGCGGAGCATTTTGCGGCGCTGGCCGAAGGCGGCAGCGGTGACGGCTTCCAGGCTTTTCAGGGGTACGTCGGCAACGGGCTCGCAGGGCTCGATGTGAACCACGGCGGAGGTGACCTTGGGCGGCGGGGTGAAGGCCTGCCGGGGCACTTCGAAGGCGATGCGGGGCCTGGCGCGCCACTGGGCGAGGACGGCGAGGCGGCCGTAATCGGACGTGTTGGGCTTGGCGACGATGCGCTCGGCCACTTCCTTCTGGAACATCAGCGTGAGGCTGGACCAGAACGGCGGCCACGTGGGCAGGGTCAGCCAGCGGATGAGAAGGGCGGTGCCGACGTTGTAGGGCAGGTTGGCGATGATGCGGATGGGGCCGGTGCCGAGGACTTCGGCCTCGTTCACCTTCATGGCATCGCCGCGAATGAGGGACAGGCGGCCGCCGGAGCGCTCGTTCAGGTCTTCGTGGATGGGCCAGGCGCGCTCGTCCATCTCGACGGCGACGAGGCGTTCGGCACCAGCCGCCAGAATGGCGCGGGTGAGGCCGCCGGGGCCGGGGCCCACTTCATAGACGGTGTGGCCCTCAAGCGGACCCGCCGTGCGAACAATGCGGCTCAAGAGGTTCATATCGAACAAAAAATTCTGCCCGAGAGACTTCTTGGCGTTCAGGCCATGTTCGGCAATGACGTCCCGCAGCGGCGGAAGGCTCGAGAGAAACTGCTGATCGGTCATGCGTGTGCTGCTGCTTCGGTCCGGTTGCCTGAACGGCGTTCCGCGCACAGCGCCGCCATCTTGAGCGCGGCGATCATGGCGTCAGGCCGGGCGATGCCCTTGCCGGCAATGTTGAACGCGGTGCCGTGATCGGGCGAAGTGCGGACGATGGGAAGCCCCAGGGTCATGTTGACGCCCTGATCGAAATCCAGCGCCTTGACCGGGATGAGGGCCTGATCGTGGTACATGCACAGCATGGCATCGTATCGGCCGCGGATGTGGGGCGCGAAGAGGGCGTCCGCGGGCAGCGGGCCTTCGGCCTGCCAGCCCCTGCGGCGGAGCTCGGCAATGGCGGGGGCGATCACGTCACGGTCCTCAAGGCCGATATGGCCGTCTTCCCCGGCGTGGGGGTTGAGGCCGGTGATGGCGAGGCGCGGCTCGGGGATGCCGAAATCCTGCTTCAGGGCGCGGGCGGTGACCTCGGCGCGCTGGAGGATGAGTTCGGCCGTCAGCGCCTCGGGCACGGCGCGCAGCGGAATGTGGATGGTGACGGGCACGGTGCGCACGTTGGGCCCGGCCAGCATCATCACGGCATCATTCGGGTCAACGCCGGAGCGTTCGGCCACGAACTCGGTCTGGCCGGGCCAGGTGTAGCCGACGGCCTTGAGCTCGGACTTGCTGACCGGCGCGGTGACCATGGCCGAGGCTTCGCCGCTGATGGCGAGGGCAACGGCGGCTTCCAGCGCGGCAAAGGCGAGGGCGGCTCCTGCGCGATCCGGCGTGCCGGGCTGAACGGTCTCGATCTCGCCCACGGCCATGACCGGCAGACTGTGCGCAAAAACGCGTGCAGCCTCGGCCGGCGAGGAGACAAGGGCGACAGGCCCGTCCCACACGGCGCGGAAGGGTGCTTCGGCACCCAGGATGACGAACGGCGAAAGGCCCGCGGAATCGCGGGCCTCCCATGATCTGGCAATGACCTCCGGGCCGACGCCCGCGGGATCGCCGATGCTGACGGCGAGGGGGTTCATACGCCCTTAGCGGTAGTCGATGATGGCGTCGCGCCGCAGATCGCGCAGGTAGCGGCGGGCCATCATGGACATGCGCTCTTCGTTGAGCTGGGCGTAAACCTCGTCATAGCTGGGCAGCTGGGCTTCCTGCGCGTCGTCACGGCCGCACAGGACGATGACGCGGGCGTCTTCCTCGGTGCCGAACGGACGGGTGGATTCGCCCACCTGAAGCCGCTCAAGATGCGGGACGAGACCCTGCGGGAACTCGCGCAGCTTCTGCGGCTCCGGCTCGTCGACCCGGCCGCCGAGCGACTGGGCCAGAGCTTCGGCGCGGCCGCAACCGCCGCCACGGGCGGATTCGGTCGCCATGCGCTCGACGAGGCTGCGCATCTGGCTCTCGGTCGCGCCCTTCTTGAAGGGAACGATGACCTGCTTGATGGTGAGAAGCGCGTCCAGCGGATCCGGGCCGAGAATCTTGCGCTTGTCGGCAACGGCGATGAGGCTGAACCCGCCCGGCACGCGGATGGGATCGCTGACCTGACCGACCGGGAGGGACGTGACCACCTCCTGCAACTGGGCGGGAAGCTGCTCGGCCATCACGTAGCCCAGATCGCCGCCGACGGCTGCCGTGGAAGCTTCCGAGAACTGGCGGGCATAGGCGACGAACGACGCGCCGTTGCGAACCTGATTGAGAATGCGCTCTGCCGTGTTGCGCACGGCGGCTTCGTTCTCGGCGTTGGCGGTGAGGAAGATCTCGCTGACGCGGTACTCTTCCTGACCCTTGGCCGCTTCCAGACGCTTGATGACCGCTTCGACTTCCTCGTCGCCAATGGTGACGAAGGGGGAGACGCGGCGGCGCAGCAGGCGCGACCAGGCCAGCTCGGCCTTGATCTGGGCCTTGAGCGTGGAGGCGGAGGTGCCGCTGCTCTTCAGGTACTGAACGAACTGCTCAGGGGTCTGCTTGAAGTTCTGGGCGACCCGGTTGAAGGTTCCGTCGACCTCGGCGTCGTCAATCTGGACGTCGTGCGCCTGCGCTTCGAGAATCTGGAGCTTCTCGTCGATCAGGTTGCGGAGCACCTGGACGCGAAGGCGATTCTTTTCCTCGTCGGCAATACGGCCGCCCGATGCCGCCACCACCAGCGCGAGCCGGTGTTCGACGTCAAGGTCCGTAATGATGCTGCCGTTCACAATGGCCGAAGCCTTGCGCACGTTCGGATCTGGCGGACCGAAGAATCGAAGGTCTGTGGGGATCTCGCCCCCCGCCGGAGCGCCGAGCGATTGGGCGGCGGCCGGCGTGGCAAGCAAAGCCAAGCACAGACCGAGCAACGGTAGTTTCATCTTCACCATAGGCGCTTGGTTTACGTCAGCAGAAGGCAAGGCGCAACTGTCCTGCCGCCAAGGCGTGCGATTCCCCATACGTCCCGCTTTTCAGGCGGGTTTTGCCCGAGTTCCTGAAGCGATCCGCTTACCGTCCACCCACATTCTTCAGCGCGAAGCGGAAGAACACGGTGGGGCCGCGCTCGAAGTCGCGGTCCTCGGTGAAGCGACGGCGCCAGGTGACCGAGAACTTGAAGCACTCGTCCTCATAGGCCACGCCCGCACTGTGGCGGATCGGCTGGAAGCCGTCCGCATCGCTGAGCGGGTTCTGGCTCTGGTTGGTCAGGTCGAGAATGGTGGCGGCGTTGACAGACCAGTGCTTGTCGATCTGGACGCGGGCGCCGACACGCAGTTCCTCGCGGTCTTCCAGATCCTCGAGCAGGATGTCGCGGTTGAGGTTGGTGTACCCGACCGTGACATAGGTGTTGTTCTTGCCCACGTAAGCATCCAGCTCGCTGCGGCGGGGGGCGAAGTTCGCCTTGTCGAGCCGGAAGCGGTAGACCACGTCCACATAGTCGCCCCAGCGCACCGAGGCGCGGCCGACATAATCGGAGAAGTTGCCGGACAGGCCGGTGCCGCGCGGGAACAGGTCTGACGTGGACTCACCGGCGATACGGTAGCTCTGGCCGACGTCCGCGCTGAAGCTGACGGCCTTGCCGGTCCACGACCAGCGTACGCCGTAGGTGGTGCGGGTGCCGCCCTCCCAGCGATCCAGACCGGAATAGCGGTTCAGATCGAACAGGTTGGTGTCTTCCAGATCGAAGGCGCGGCTGTCCTCGTTCGGGATGATGTCGTTGTGGCCCTTGCCGGACGCCACGAACTGGACGATGGGCGTGAAGGTCTGGAAGCCGCCGAAGCTGGGACCAGCCAGCGGCCACAGCACTTCGGCCGCCGCCAGCGGCAGGACGCGTCCCTGCCAGCCGTTCTCGCCGGCATAGGTGGCATTGTCGGGGTCCTGCGCGTCGTTGACGTAATACATGTCGCCACGCAGCAGGCCGGTGACGCGCAGCACCTGGCCCATGCTGGACAGCCACTGCTTCTTCCAGTCCGCCGAGGTGGAGATGCGGTAGGTGTCCATCGCCTCGGTGCGGACCAGCGACATGGCGTTGGCGCGAATGCCGAACTCGCCGGCGCCCGGCTTGAGGCCGGAGGACCAGCGATAGTCGACGAACGGCAGGGCGATGGGCGTCTGGCCGAAGTCGTCATCGACGCGCAGGCCCTGGAAGGCCCAGGTCTCGACGGTCAGGTAATCGCGGTCGCCGAAGTACTCGAGGCGGTAGCTGTTGCGCAGCACGTCATCGTCAGTGATGTCGTAACGGCGCAGGAAGGTATCGTCCGCCGACACCATGGTGTCGAAGCTGGAGCGCCAGCGGCTGGTGTGCTGGAGCTGGCCGTTGGCATAGACATAGCCGCGGAAGTCGTTACCGCGATTGCCAAGGGCGGTCGGGTCTTCCTCGTTGAAGTCACGCGAGGCGTAGGTGCCGACACCGCCGATGCGGAACGCGCCCGAGCC
>NZ_DATBUP010000047.1:0-28724 GCF_036515995.1 Pedomonas sp.
GATCCTGGCGGCCCGCCTGCTGTTCGTTGAGGCCTGCCTCAGGCTGCAGCTGCTGGGGCGCACCAGCAACGAGGATCTGGCCCGCGAGCTGATGACGACCTCCCTCGCCCAGGTTCATAAGCTGCTCCGGAACACCATGGCGGATCCGCTGACCGCGCCGGAGGCGGCCCGCATGGCTGAAAGCATTCGGGCTGTCTTCAACGTCAACGCCCAGGCCCTGCTCTCCTTGCCCCAGTCTGGCGATGCCTTTTCAATCCGCCGCTGGATCGAGGACGAGCGCCATGCCGGCTCGATCCTCTTCATCTCCGCCCGCTATGCGGACCTGGCGATGGTCAAGAGCCTGCTCACGCTCTGGACCGACACAGCCATTCATACGCTGACCAGCCTGCCAATCAATCGCGCCTTGCGCCTCTGGTTTCTGTTCGATGAGCTGGGCGCGCTGCACCGCCTGCCGGCCATCGAAAAGGGCCTGCAGACCAGCCGCAACTTCGGCGGCGCATTCCTCCTTGGCATCCACGCGATCGCCAAGCTCAAGGAAACCTATGGCGAGCGGATGGCGACCACCCTGGCATCGCTGGCCCGCACCAAACTGATCCTGGCGACCAGCGATTACGAGACCGCCAAATGGTGCTCCGAGTTCCTTGGGCATCGCCAGTTCCGCAAGATGGAAGAGGGCTACAGCTACGGCGCCAGCTCGGTGCGTGATGCGGTCACGCTGACGCCGCAGACCAAGGTCGAGCCCCTGGTGATGCCCGACGACATCATGAATCTGCCCAACCTTTACGGGTACATCAAGTTCCCCGGCGGGTTCCCGGCAGCACCGGTCAAGCTGCGCTATCGCACCTACGCAACCCGCGCAGACGCCTTTGTCCGACGCCCTCCTGCCGCCACGATCAAACCTCTCCAGCAGGAGTTCAGTCTGACCCTGCCACCGCCAGAGGATGAAGCGGAGGGCGGAGGGCGCGCACCCTCGCCGCCGGCAGCTGAAGCTGCGCAGAGCGGCAACCAAGGTGCATCCGGCAACGCCCAACGCAGACGCAAGGCCGGACAGACCATGGAGAGCGAGGCAACAAAGCGTGCTCGTGCGGAAGCCGACTTTGGTCAGACGCCGCTCGGACAGATTCAGGCATCCGCCCCCAAGGCGGACCTGGCGAAGGAGGAAGCCAGAACGCCCCTGCCCGACCCCAAAGATCCAACCATGGATCTGGATGACTGGGCATCCTTCTGAGGAGTGCGACCATGATCACCCCCAGCCGGATCACGTCCGCCAGCGGCGCGGCCGACTACTACACCAAGGATAACTTCTACACGTCCGGCGAGGAGGCCGAGCCCCACACGTCCTGGTTCGGCAAGGGCGCGGAGGAACTCGGTCTGTCCGGTCCGGTTACCAAAGAAACTCTTCAAGCAGTGCTCGAGGGGCGGCTGCCTGACGGTACCAGCCTTGCTGAAAAGGGGCAGCATCGCCCGGGTTTCGAGCTTGCTTTCTCGCCGCCCAAGAGCGTGTCGTTGCTTGCGCTCGTGGGCGGCGACAAGCGGCTCATAGAATTGCACCGGGAGGCCGTCCGCCACACGCTGACCTGGGCCGAGAAGCACCTCGCGCAGACGCGGATCGAGGTGGCGGGCGCCACAATCAAGGTGAAAACCGGCAATCTCCTGATGGCGCTGGTGGAGCATGACACCAACCGAAATCACGAGCCGGATCTCCACACGCATGTGCCCATTGCAAACGCCACCCGCGGGCCCGACGACAAGTGGCGCACCGTGCACAATGATCCGCTCTGGCAGCGCATGACGCTGCTCTCGAGCCTGTACAACGCCTATATGCGATCCAGACTGCCCGGCCTCGGATATGAAACTGCGCCCCACGGCAAGCATGGCAGTTTCGAGATTGTCGGCATCCCCCGCGCGGTCATCGAGGCCTTCAGCACCCGCTCCAGGGAGATCAACGAAGCCTACGAAAGTCTGGCGCACCAGACGCCTCAGACAAAGGATGCGATGGCGCTGAAGACACGCCGGCGCAAACCCGCCCTGGTCGATCGCGACGCCGTTGCGGCGCGCTGGCAGGAGCAGGCGGCCCAGCTTGGCGTCGACTTCGGCGCGCTGGTTCGCGCCGCAGAAAAGGCGTCCTCTCCCCGGCAAAGCCTCTGGGACAGAATGACGGCCGGAAGGGCCGGCCTTGCCGACCGCATCGGCGCCGTTCTCGGGTTCATCCTTGAACAAATCGAGGGTAAGTCCGGAGGGCGGCATCAGACGGGCAATCCTGCACCTGAGAAAAGCCCAGACCCCTTTGTCCCCGAGACGCCGGGAGACCTCAAACCCGGCGAACTGGCCGCAGCCCACGCCGTCGCCTCGGCCATCCGCCATCTCTCCCAGCGGGAAGCTGCCTGGGACGAGCATGATCTCTACAAATCCGCCCTTGATCTGCATCTGCCCATTTCGGGTGAGGACGTCGAAAAGCGGATCAGCCAGTTGCAGGCCGCCGGCCTCCTCCTGCGCGGCCGGCGCCAGCATGCCCAGATGCTGACGACACCGGACGCCCTCGATACGGAGAACCGGATCCTTGAGAAGCTCCGTGAGGCAAAGGGGCAGTCTCAGGCTGTCCTGCCGGCACGAGAAGCCGGCGCGCGTCTCCAGGCCGCTGCCCAAGCGAGCCTTGGCAACCGCCTGAACCCGGGACAGGAGGCCGCTGGCCGGATGATCGTGTCCTCATCCGATCGGTATGTCGGGGTGCAGGGCGTTGCAGGCTCCGGCAAGACCGCCATGCTCAAGGCTGCTGCAGTCGTTCTGAAGGCCGAGGGCCATGCCGTCCTTGGGCTGGGTCACCAGAACCGGCTTGTGCGCATGCTCGAGCGGGAAACAGGCATCGATTCCCGGACCATTCGCAGCTTCATCGCTGAGCATCGCGGTATTCTTGAGGGCACGCTCGATCCGGCCGAACTCGCCGCAAAGCAAGCAGCCTTCAAGGGGGCATTCCTCCTGGTCGATGAGGCCTCGATGGTCTCCAACAGCGACAAGCTCACGCTGATGCGGATCGCAGACGCCCTCGGCGTGCAGCGGATGGCTTTTGTCGGCGACAAGAAGCAGATCGGGGCCATCGACGCCGGCAAGCCGTTCGAGTTCCAGCAGGCCGCCGGCCTGCCGACAGCCCAGATGAACCAGAATCTGCGCCAGCGCTCCCAGAGGATGAAGACGGCCGCAAAGGCCGCTTACGAAGGACGGATCTCCGAGACCGTCCGCATGCTCCAGCCCTACATGCGAGAAGACGGCAATCCGGCCGGCGCTGCAGCGCAGGCATGGCTGGCACTGCCACCTGAGGAACGTGCGCAAACTGCTCTTTATGCCTCCGGCCGCGAGGCCCGCGCCATGATCAACACAGTCGTGCAGCAAGGCCTGCGGGACGAGGGCGTCCTCAAAGGCCCCGGCTTGAACCTGACCGTTCTCGAGCGCCTGCCCCTAAGCCTTGAGCAGGAGCGCATCCTCCAGACCTACAAACCCGGCCAACGTATCGAGTTTGCGAGGCGGTCGCCCACCGCGGGCATCAAAGCGGGCACCTGGGGCACGATTACAGAGGTTGACCAGGCGAAGGCGCGGGTGACCGTCCGGACCGACAGCGGCGAGGCCCGACGGTTCTCCCCCCAGGCTCTGGCCCCCAATCGCACCCGCGAGACGCTGCGTCTCTACGAAGCCAAAAGCCTTACAGTCTATCGTGGCGACCAGATCCGCTGGACGACGAACGACAAGGAACGCGGCCTGCTCAATGCTGACCTCGCCAAAATCGCAAGGATCAACAACGATGGGGTGCTGGTCGAGACCGCGGCCAGGCAGCAGGTGCTCCTGCCGCTCAACGACCCTATGCTAAGGCGTCTCGACCTCGCCTATGCGCTCAACGCCCACATGGCCCAGGGCTTGACCTCGGAGAAGGGCATTGCAGTGATGGACAGCCGGGAGCGCTACCTGTCCAATCAGCGGCTGTTCCTGGTGACCATCACTCGGACCCGGGACGATCCCCTCCTGTTCGTAGACTCCATCCAAAAGCTCAGCCGTCGGCTCATGGACAACACCGGCGACAAGACATCGTCCCTCGAGGTGCTCGGCAAACTCGCGCCAGCCGCTGCGGCCAACTCGCAACCCTCCGTCCAGCCGCCGCCTGCCCCCCTCGCGCCGCCTGGTCAAAGCCCGGCAGGCCGCACGGTACCGCCGGTCAGACAAGCGCCGACCCCTGCTCCCGGCCTTGGAGGCGGACCGAAACGCACCCCGGGCATCGACATCTGAGAGAAACGCGACGTCTTCCCTTCCGGCATTAAGAGTTGGCCCAGAATGGGCGGGTAAATTGCATAGGTCCTACTTCCGCTAGGTCGCCGCTCGTGGAGAAGAATGTGGATGCCTGGGCCAACACGTACTCGCCAAGCGCTCAACCTCAGTCCAGCAGGACCGGAACGCGCGTCACGCCTTGACCTTGGCGAGCTTGGCAGACGGGTCATAAATGGCGTTCCATAGGCACAAAATCCCCGGGAAATTCACTAAAACCCGCAGTGGCAGCGGAGTCTCTCAAGAAGGACGGTGAAATGTTTCAGCACGACAAGCTTAACGCTCTTTTCCTGCTTCTGAAAGAAATGACGCTGCAGGTAAGGGAGGGGAATCAGCCCGCGCGATCTAAGTGCCAGCAGAGGCTTGAGCATACTCTGCTAGCCGGATACATCATCACTGTGCTCACCTTCGCGGGACTAATCGCTTGGCATCGCCTCGTTGCGCCGCTGCAGAATATTCTGATGCATATTTATGGAGTTTTAGGCGTTCACGTCCTTTGCGGACTCGCCTATTTTACCGCATTGGGATACGGACTTTACTCCGTTTATACTGGTGGATCCGAGAAACGCTTTTCCACCATGCATGCTCTCCTTGAGAATGACCTGCACAGTGATTCCAATTTTCTTGCTCAACTTGGCGCATTCGACAAGGCGATTCTGGAATATGGTCTGATCCAATATCGGCACTGCTGGGACAGCTTCGACGGTCGCGTGTCACTGCTGGGCGGAGACCTGCGCAAGCTTGGGCTTTTCCCCGCCTTTGCAGCCGCTACGCTATCCGCCGCTTCTCTCCTGGAGCAGGACAGCAACGTATTCTTGTGGGTGCCGTTGATCTTGGCGATCTGCTTTTATCTCGTTGTCTGCGTTGCTGGCGTTCATCGTGAACGGCCGCAGCAGGTTATCGCGCTACTGGAGTTCGCCATCCGTCGTTCGGAAGACCAAGTAAGCATAAGCCCATCCATCCGCGCCTCGGCACGAAGCGAAGATTTGCCAAGCATGTCCACTTCGACAATTCAAAGCAGCCAACCAGCAACGGAAAACACCGCGCCTTCTCTGTTGCCCGTAGCGCAGTAGCAATGACGGTCAGACGGCCGGCCGCAGCAAAAGTGGCTGATCGCACGAGATCGGCAAGCAGCGGACGGCCGTTACCTGAGCATACCGACATCTGGCGTCGGCGCTGCTCTAAGCACAAAATGCTGCCAGCATAAGGCAGAGCATATCATCGGCTTAATTCGTCTATTTTTCTCCGTTAATCTGAAATATATGAAAACTACTTTTAAATTTCGCAGCAGGTTAACGCCCCTCCCAGCCGTCAGGAGCCACATACCGGCTTAGTCTTTCGCGGCATCCTCCCGCTCCCACGCCTGACGAAACCGCCGCACCGCATCTGCGTCATGTTGGTCGAGCATGCCTGCCGTATCAAGCGCCACCACGCGCGCACGAAAACGGTCGCGATCAAGAATGTCGGCGAGCGAGTGAACATTTGCTTTATCGGAGCCCCGTGCGACCAAGTCGTCCCCGCTTTGGCTCCACTTGGTTGACATGAAGGCTCGGGCGAGGCGAGCAACCGCCCTATCATCGTCAAGCTGTCGGTCTGACCAGGCTTTGATCTCCGCGCCTCCATCGTCAGCCATGTCCAGCCAGGAGAAGAGCACTTCGTCGAGCCGGGGCGTACCGATCAGCGTCCCATCGGCCGCAGAATCCCTGATCTGTTCGAGCGCGGTCGCACGCAATGCTGTCGCGTCCTCAAGCGTGAGGATGCAATCATGCTCGCCCTTAGGCCGCCCATCTTGGCGTGGATGGAATGCGCGCCACGCGAAGTTCGAAAGCCACAGAAGCCAACTCAATCCAGCGCTTTTTACCGCTTCCATCAGGATTGCCGAGCGCTCGGGCAGTGTTGTCCGGTCCATTAGCATTGCGCGCATCAGCCAGGTAATTCGCCACCAGTTATCTCCCAGCGCGAAGCCCCGTGCTTCATCCTCGACCCGATCAAGTTCGTCCGCCATAGCAAATATCGCACCCAGAAATACCGCGCAATCGGCGAGCGGCACATCCTCGGCCGCATCAGTCAACGCCTCGAGATAGATCGGCGCACGCGTCGACAGATCACGCCGCGTAGTGCCGAGCGCGATCCGAAGCGTCGACTGCAGCGCGCTGACGTTAGGTGGGCTCTCCAATAGACGCTTAAGCTCGGCACGGGGGATAGTCGCCTCCGACGGGCTCAATCCGAAATAGGTGCGAAAATACTTGCGAGAGCAGATGCGCCGATCGCGTGCCCAGTTGCGATCCAGACTGTACCACATATTATCCCAGCCACTTGCGAGACGTGGAAACAACCTGACCAGCCCACGGCGATATCGCATAGTGTCAACAACTCCGCCAAGGAACAACGCATCCAGTTCCTCTGCTGAGGCGCGACTGTCCCCGGTCGGTGCCGTGCCGGTCGCCTGCTCAGCACCGTGACGCCGGATTGCCGCGTAGATTGAGGGTTGGAACAGACGGTACGCCTCGAGGGCGATGAAATCACCTGCATCGACGTCGCCCGTGACTGCAGGCCAAGTCACCGACAGCGCGTTCCGATATCGCACAACGTCGCGAGGAGTATTGATCTCGGGCGCGACAACCTCATGAAACATGTTGTAGAAGTGAACTATGTGCTGCTCGTCGGGCTTCCCGATGATTCCAAGGACGCTGCTGAAGAGATGGGCGACAAGGTCGTCGCGGTCGGGCGTCGGCAACTCGAACGCTGCTTGGACGATCTTTTCCAGATAATGGGGCCCCTCGGATGGAAAGCGCTCGGCAACTGCCCGCTCTGCAAGTTGCCGGTCGAACGCGAGAACATAGAGGACATTGGGTAAGCGGCCGACAGACTTGACGAGCCGGAACATTGCGAGCGCCTCATCCGGTGCGAGGCGGTCGATGTCATCGATAAGAACGACAAAGCGCTTCTGCTGTGCCGCGAGCGCTTTGGAAAGCTCACTGTGGAGCAACTCAACGCTCTCTCCGTCGCTCTCGATCAGGCCACTTAGCCAGTCCATCGTTCCGGATACGAGCGCGCCGGCGCCCGATGCGCCAGCGAGATCGGCGATGGGTGCAGCGACACTTCCAGCTTTGAGCAGCTTCGCCCCGAGCTTAGGCAGCATCTTCTTCGCCTTCTCGCCAAGACTTGGACCAGTCGCCGCATAGAGCTCACGAAAGAAGGCGAGCACCAGCGCCTCCTCCCCGCGGAACCACCACGGATTGAACTGTACGATTACCAGTTCGTTCGCCGCGACCGCATCGGTCAAATGATGCTGAAGCAGATTGATCGCGCTCGATTTGCCCGAACCCCATGGTCCGTTGATTGCGACGACAACGCCCTGCGGCGTCCGCATGCGCCGTAGGCTACGCGCCAGTGATAAAACGAACGGGTCGATACCGAACACATCTTCATCCGGCGTGGCGATTGGAAGATCGCCATAATCAAGCTCGACCATTCTCGGCAGTCCCCTTATGCGCTGAAGATTAGGATGCCCGCCTCGGAGCACAAGCATCGCTAGGATACCCGCACGGAGGAAGCAGGATCGCCGGGTTAAAAGGCTCCGCAGTAAGAGCCCTTAGCCAGATTATCGCACGCTATACAGCATGCGCACTACACAACAGCTCTTCCCAAGGGTCGCCTGGAGGCAGACAGTCCAGCCTTGGCCGCCATCACCTGCCCCGCTGCGGTTTGAACGACGCTCTCGACCTACACGAGGTGCATCGCGTGCGTTTCGGGACTTGACGATCCGTGATAGAAGCCGGCGCTCGCCGGCAGCCAATGGAAGTGTCTGCTAAGTAGGGCTGTGATCCCTATACGGGTCAGTCCACTAGCGGCCAGCTTCGGCTCACGAATTACGGCACCAGTTTAGGAATTAACGAACACTATGAAACACTGATAATCACCCTCTTCAGTGTCACACATGTCACTTTATCAAAAATCGCTGGGTAAAGTGACATTGCTGCTTATCAGTGCGTTGATGTCAGTGTTCCTTAATAGGCGAACTGCGGCGCCCTAACCGCGTACTGGTTCCTAAACCGCGTACTGGCGCAGGACGTTGACGCTCCCCTTTCGGCACAGCTCTATACAACCAACGCTGCATGGGTGAGCGCACCACCTGAGCTGGAGTCTGCCGTCGTGGTTTGGATAGCTATCAGAGACATTTAAGGCTGTCAGCAAGAGATCAGTCTGTGCCCGTCGCGTTGGTCGCCTGTTCTTCAGGAAGAGTGTAGGTACGATAGTTGGCGGTCGTGCAGCGGATCAGTGGTCGCCTTCCGGTGCGTAGTCACCGCCATTCCCTTGCCATTCGGGATCGAGAGCGGCCTCGTGCCTGTCTCCTAATACTCGCAATCCATTAGCGCCATCGGCCGCGTCGAGCACGGTGCCCCCCCGCCAATGCTGTCACACCAGCGCTCCTGAATGCCGTGACGCCGTACCCGGGCCTGGCAATTGGGAAGCACCGGACCCAGGCAATCCGCGTTCGGTCGATACGATGATCGGCCGGCGCCCCCGCCGACATCGCCCAGCGGCCCTTAACCTCCTGACGGCCTGCGACGCGACAACGGCATATCACGCGTATTTGACAAACAACGTGACAAGCTATAGTCACGTGTTTCATACGCTTTACGTAAGGTTTTCTATATGGAATTTCGCTCCCCGACCGTCGCGCTTCAGCAGAATGCTAAGGCAATGACCTACCTAACCAAAAGTCTGACCAATCCCGATGCCGGCCGCGCGTTAGTCGAGCAGCTCATCGAGGAACTCGGCAATGCGGTTGACTATTATCCTGACTGGCACCCGATTCTCACAGCGCCGCCCCGCAAAGGCGCTGAGCATATCGGCAGCCTGTCGCAACTCGAAACCTACCGGGGGCTTGATCACACGGCCGAGTTCGTACGCGGGTTCGTCACCTGCCCCTATTCGGATGATAGGGCTGACAAGCTGGTAGCGGCGGTAAATGAGGTGCCCGGCCTTCACGCGTATCGCCTCGACCAGCCGCTGTACGCCGATAGCGCGCATCCAGTCGTCGTCGTCGCTAACGCCGTAGAACTTGAGGCCGATGGCACGATCCGCAGCCGCGATGCCCTGGCCTGGTTCGCGCAGCAGGCGGCTGCAGAAGCGAGCAGCGCGCAGGTGGCCGAGACGTGGTGGAATATTCGCTCGAACCTGCTCGGCGGCCCACATGGCTCGCGCTCGTCGCTGTTTGTGAACCAGCATACAGGCAACCACATGCGCAAGATCCTTGAGGCGATGAACGCCAGCGGCATGTTCGGGCCGATCAAGGAGTCCTCGCTCGATATGCTGGCGCAGAAAAAGCGGGACGCGATCAGCGAGACGCTGATCCGCACCGCCGTGGCCGAATGGGAAAAGGAAAAGCGTGAATCCTTCACGTTCGAGATGCGCGGGGAGACATGTCAGGCGTCGGTGCGCGATACCTGGGGTGACAATCACGAGCTGTCAGTGCGCGTGCAGATTCGCGAATTCGATCTCTACATTACCGGCTTCTACTATCCCGAGGATCGCAAGATCACGCATTCCGATCCCCGGGGGAAGCGCAAGCTGGCGGAGAAGTTCTTGTGACGAAAACCATCGACAAGGAGTTCGTGCGCCAGCGCGACGACGAACTGATCGCGCAGGGCTTGAAGCTGCACCAGCAGCCGTTTCACGTCGCGATGGCCTGGATGAGGGCCGAGGGCATCTTCGGCGACGTCTTCGACAAGGAAATGTGGGATCCGCTCATGGTGATCTACCGTGAGCTCTACCCCGCGGGTGACTTCTCGATGCCGGCGATGCTCAAGGGCGGCGTGGCGCTGCGTGACCAGATGTACCCGGTTTGCGTCACCGTCGCTTACGGCACCGTCCCCGTGAACCTGATCGACTGCATCGAGATACCGCGCGAGGAGCTGGAGCTTATCTTCAAGCACTATCCGGAACAGGGTTGGCGCGCCTTTTACGGCGTCGCCGACCTGTGGGATTTCGCCTATGGCGTCAGTGATCTGTTACATGGGACCGGGAATGGGCCGCAGCTTTTCGCCAACGCGCGCTCATCCCTCGCGGCGACCGCTCGTATCCTCGCCGGTGAAATCGATATTGACGCGGCCGCACAGACAATCTGCCTGACCGCCGAGCTGGCGCTCAAAGGGGCGCTTGCCGTGCGCGGCTGGCCTGAGCCGCAATACCGCAAACTATCGCACCACCTTGATAAGCTCGCCGAGGCGTTGATCGGCGAGGTCTCGACTGCGCGCGACGATCGCCTTCGCGGCGCAGTCACGCATTTCCCTGACTATGTCGGTACCCGCTATGCGTCGCACGGCATGACCCGGACCGAACTAATGGTGCTTGCGATGCGCGCCCAGTTCGTAGCGGCCGAGGCATTGCGCCGTGTATCTGATCGAGATCTCGCGTCGAAGCTGGAAGCTGATCCGAACACCTGGCCGCGACCAGCGCTTTGGTAGGGGGGAGGTTGTGCGCAGCGTACAGATCGCAGCAGACAATCTACAGCCTATCTGAACGGACGTCCGCTTCTTTGGGAAACCCCGAGCCGCGGAGAAGTCCGATCTGGGCGCAATGCAGCCTTTTCTCGAGTCAGAAAGGGGGTACGGCGCGTCTTTCACATCCCATTTGGCAGCCCGCTCAGTACGCGGTTAAGGAACATTTCAGCGCCAGTTCACAGTGTATGAACCGCGAGTGCTGCCTATGGCATTAATATTGTTTTAGTTTTATTCATGGGCCAGCACGCCTGTTAAGGAACACTGACACTGTCAGTGTGTGTCGCTGTTCCTTAACAGGCGAACTGCGGTGCCTTAACCCCGTACCGGTTCCTAAACCGCGTACTGACGCAGGACACGGGCATTCGCCGCTGTACTACCCTTCAATCAATGATGAGATCGTCGTATTTGAACGGGCCACCAACCACGGGGCGAAGCGACGCCGGGCTGCTGCCGTCAATGTCGAGCACGCCATATTGCTTGGCGAGCTCTGCACCGATCACGGTGTGGCCCGACAGGTCCATCATGTTCGGATCGCTGTGAATTGCCGCGATAATGCGCCCTGTAAAATCGGGCGATTCCATGTGTGGCAACAGAAAGTCAAACTGCCCCGGCTTTTCGGCCATAGAGGCCGCCGATCGCGCCGTCTTCAGCAGACCCATCCAGATAGAGACAGACGCCGCGCCGAAAGGGCGCAGATCCACAGCCATGTCGGCAGACATCTTGTCGGTGCCAGCCTTCTGCGCGCCATAAGCGGGGCCGTGGGCGTAGTTGACCGCGCCCGGCGCGGAGGTGAAAACGATCAGCCCACCGGGCTTGGTCACGAGCAGGGGCGCTGCCGCATGGGCCGCAACATAGCTCGACCTAAGGCCTACCGTGATGATGTCGGCCATCCGGTCCGGCCTGGTCCAGAAAGGGCCGCGCTGGATCAGGTCGTTGCTGATCGCCGCGGCATTGTTGACCAGAATGTCCAGCTGCCCTTCGTTGCTCTCCACAGTCGCAAACAGGTTGCGCACCGCCTCGTCGTCGGCATGGTCACAGGCGTAGGCGATGCCACGTCCTCCGGCTGCGGTCACCTGCGCTGCCGTTTCATGAATTGTTCCGCCCAGCGGAGACGCATCCGCCGTCTGGCTGCGTCCGGTGACGTAAACGGTATAGCCGGCGGCGCCTAGCGCCCGCGCAATGCCTTGGCCCGCACCCCGGCTCGCCCCGGTTACAACCGCAACACCCTTTTTCATTAAACTCTCCCCTGGCGGCAGTCACCAGATCACAATATCAGATCCGCGTGCACGGGTGTCAGGAAGACACGAACACTTCGACGGTGCAAGAAATCCTGTCGATCCGCTGACTGCCATCGTATGGCCGGGATTGAGCGCGGCAAATTCCCTATGCTGAAGTCGGCCGCCGACTAGGTCTGAAGCGGCAGCACGCCTCGAAGCATGCTGCCGCCTCTCCATCAAGCACCCAAAAGTACGCAGTGAGCCCCGCTGACCGGTTACTCGCCCATATTGTGCTCTGGAACACCAGCTTTCTGAACACCGAAGGTTCCTCCAGCGGGCCACACACGCGCAGCCCAACACGGTTTAGTCGCTAGCCAGCGCGGTCACAGAATTTGAAAAAGTTAGCAACAGGGCCGGAATTTCGGTGTCCGGCGAGGAAGGGCAATCCGCCATAATGACGCTGGCCGCCATAGTGACGGCATATGAATATCGCTGAACCAGATCTGTCTGGACATCCTCGCAGTTCAACGCCGCCATGCAAACGTGATCCAGATTGCTCGCAATCGTCAGAAGCAAAAGACAGGCTATGCCGACACGCTGCCGTAGCACACCGGAGGGAATTGCCGGGTACATCAACTCGATGGCCTCGGAAACTTTCCACAGGCGCGGCGCTAGAAGCGCTGCTGCGGCCATCTGCGGACCTTTTGCATCCTCCATACAGAGGCGTGCAATGAACCGCACAACATCAGCCTGCCATGCCTCGCTCTGTTTGAGTCTTTCAAGATTAAGAAGAAATTGGCAGAGCAACCCTTGTATATTCCCAGAGTCAACGTCCGGCAGGTCAGATGGCCACGCACGGTCAATCGTTGCGACAGTCTCTCTAAGAAGCCCCTCCTTCCCTTTGAAGTGGTAATGAATTGCGCTAATGTTACGAGATTCGGATAACGCTACGACCTCACGAAGTGGCATGTTAGAAAAACCAAGTCTTGCGCCAAGCTCAACGGCAGCAAGAACTATTTTTCTGCGCGTTATGTCGCCCCTCTCTTGTCGCGCCTTCATACACAGAGCTCCGCTATTGCTTGGGATAACGCTCGTCGACACAGCCATGGAAACGTCCTTTCTGCCTGCTGGTTATCGCGCGACAGCACAGGCCAAGCCTGCCCGTTCGCAAGAGTCCACAAGTCAATAAGAATGGATGCTTCTGAAATGCCAAAGCCACCACAGGCGGCTGCCATCAGAGGTCATTGTCGGACGGAACCTAAAGTGCCGTGGTCGAAATCGCTCTGCGATTAATGCTCATCGATTAGGACGTTAGTTCAGAAGTATTGATCACATCTTTGCATCTCATGTGATCAAATTTCAAGTCTGAAAATAACAGGTCGTGAGATGCCCTCTATCGCCTCTGCTCTATTTGCCACGTTCTGTCAGCGCGGCATGCGGACGGGAAGCAGCACTTCCCAATGACCCGCCGATTTCCCGCCTAGCTAACTACGAAGCACCATAAGATCAGCAGGCAAACAATCGACAAGCCACGCGATCAATATTATTATCCAGAATAGAAATTTGCTTACTATCAGGTCTTCTGACGTCGATAAATATGAGATTGGCTTATGACTGGAGCGCTACTTTCTGTTGGAAAGATCCTTGAAAAGTTGACGACCGTCTCCAAGAGGCCGCGGCAGACCTTCGTTATTCTCAACTTGATTTCAGAGGTAGCCGGTCCTGATGGCCGTGCCGGGCCCTGGATCGAGATCGACGGCAAGCCGATGGCGATCAGGGACTGGCTCGGCATCCAACTTCTGCCGCTCATGGCCAAAAACCGCGCCCGTCAGGAACTACGGCAACGCCTGCGGACGACGATGAAGGATGAGCTACCGCCTGATCCGGAAGCTGCGGAGAAACTGATCGAGCAGGTTGTGCGGGAGCGGGCTCTGCAAACCAATAAGACGATCATCTCTCGTGCCGTCACCGATCTTGAAGCTGCCGGCATGATTAAACGACAGTATGAGGGCTACCTGCGCCCCCACGTCAACCGGGGCGCACAGCGCCATGCGGTCTATATCGTCAACGCAGAGACTAGAGCCGCGCTACAGCGCGGCACACACCTACTTTGACTGTAGTCAACTGTGCCGTCCTGGCGTACGCCCCTTAGCCTCTAAGAGTAAGCAGGGGAGAGGTTGGGTGGAAGGGAATGCGATTGGGCATTCCTCATCGTTGGTCGGAGCACCCGTTATGGGATGGACCTACTGCTACGAAAAACCGCAGAATGTAAAAGCATACATGGATAGCATTTACACTTGGGCCAGCAAGTCCGGGCAGCGACGCGTCCTTGCCTCCGCGATTGTCAGGATCACGGAATACTACTGTGCGGTTGAACACCTTCAGCCGGACGGCACACACATAATCTGGGCCGGGATCGCAAAGCTCGACTATCCCAAAGGCAATCGAGCAGGACTTCGTTTCGGTTATAAGACGATGGATGAAACGGTCCACCCGTTCTTCTACAACTGCCCTGAGCCGATCTTAAACCTACTGACGCCCACGGAATGCGACGGCGCCAATAAGTGGCGCAGACAATGCCGTCAAACCCTTTCGGCCCGCCGGGCTCGCCCCAAGCTGTCAAATGGGGTCATGCTCGAGATCGACAATCCTCCCTCCCTGTGCGGCGTTACCTTGCACCGTGCAACCGTTCGCGTCATCAACGGAAGACGGCTTTTCCATCATCCGGCTATCGGAGATTTCCGCTGGCCAAGCGTCAGAAAATATTCATATCGGCTCGCTTCGCCTGGTCCGGCATCCCAACGGTCGCACTAATGGCAAATCGTAACAACCACATTAGCATGAAGCGACACTTGGCCCTCTGTCTCTCTCATTGTGATAAAGTGCGTTTCAGTATATGGTTCCTGCTGCCTTTGCTGGCAGGAGCACACCGTGGAGCACGACTACGATCGGCACCATCGTATAGATTTCGGTGATCCAGTCTCGCGCCTATTAAACGGCATTGACGCGCCCTGGGATGACGGCGCACATCAGTCCATAGGTGCAGACGAAGAGACAAGCCCTAACAATGAGCCCAGCATACTGACGATAATAGGGGCAGGGTTAGTACCGCCAATCATTATGCTGATCATTGGCTACTTTCTATAAATTTTTATTCTTCTGAGTCTCGATGTGCTTTGTCTAATACTTCTCTTGGATCGGGCCCAACTCTCTTGGTCGCTTGCTCCATCCGCGTCTCGCCGTATGTTACTAAAGCCTCAATATAAGTTTCCCCATCATCCACAGCTCTGCCCCGTTTCGCGTAGGTTTCCTCAATTTGGTCCTTCAGCATTGATGGGCCGTTACCCCAGTCCTGATCGTCTACACGAAGCGAGGCTTCTTCGAACGCATCCCGCAACTGCGATTGGCTTATAAATTGCGCCCCCGCAATCCCGGCTGACGTCGGCACATCGCGCAGCCCCGCCTCCGCTTCGATCCGCTCCTCATAACTGGCCATGAACTTCTGAAGCATCAGGTCGCGCTCGGCTGCAACCGCCCCCCCCTGAGCATTCCAGTCCGCGCCGCTGCGCGGATCGAAGTTCTCGTAGAGTTCAGGCGTGCGCTCGCGCTCCGCAATTGCGAACTCCAGCAAGGCCTGGCTGACATTGGTCGAGACCTCGGCCCCGCCCCGGCTGTACAGTCGCTGGCTTTCCTCAAACCGTTCGGCCTGCTCGTAGTACTCGCGCGCCTCCAGCGCCAGACTGGAGCCCTGCTCAAAGTTGGCCGTCATCGCACTGGCAAGCGTGCGCGTCTCCCCGTCTGTGTTCTGAACCGTCGCACTCTTGAAGGCCTCGCGCTGCTCAGCCCAGCGGTTGTCCTTGGCAAAGTTCTCAAGGAACTGCTCCATTTCTTCGACGTGTGAGTCTGCTGCCGCGCGATCGGACTCCGTCCGATTGCGCTGCATACCGATCGTAGACCGCAGCCCAATGCTCCCGTTTACGCCTGGAACAGCACGACCAGTTCCAATCCCAAGCTCAGCGGGTGTCTGACCAGTCCAGAATCTTTGCAGTGCAGCCTCCTCCGCCGCCTGCACAGAGATCCCGAACCGCGCCGCCATGGTCTGCGCTGCCTGTTCGATGGTGGAGAACGCCCGGCTTATGCTGTCCTGATCCCGCACGCCGTAGCTGTTCTCGGTGGTCTCGCCGCGGCTGAACTGGGTGCGGAAGTCGCGGAACTGCTGCACGGCCTGACTGAAGCGCTCAGCCGCCGTCTGGCTCAGTTGTTCGCCGCGACTGTACGCCTGGGTTGAAGCCTGGCCGTACTCCGCCCCGATCGCCTGCGTCAGCGACGGCACCACCGGCAGGTTGGAGCGCGCCACATCCATGACTTCCGTGCCGGCGTGCTGGGTCAGAACCGAGCCATCCGCCTGACGCCAGCCGAAGGACGCGCTGCCCCCGGAGAACTCGCCCGCAACCGCCCAGCGGTTGCCCTGGAAGCTGTTGTAGGCATGGGTGTCAAAGTTGGTGGTCCCCAAACTGATGTTGCCCGTCGTTGCCTCGCGCGAGGCCTCGGACGCTGCCTCCTGGCTCGGCGCAAGGAAAGCGTGAGCGTGGCCGCCAATGGCCATCGCCCCCTTGGCCATGCCGGCAGCGATGAAGGGGATCGAGGCGACCAGGTAACCGGCCAGCACGCCCACATCATCCATTACCCCTGCAATCCCGGCGCTGGAGGCCATGGTCAGCCCGCCGCTGCCGGCAACGCCGGCGCCGGTGGCATCGACGCCTGCCTTGAGCATCAGGATCATGTTGAGGACGACGTAAAGTGGCCCCCAGGCGGCGAGGTAAAAGAACCCCATCAGATAGCCGCGCAGCATTAAGGGCCCCAGCCGCGGCATCAGGAACAACGGGAACAGCACCGGGAACATGGCATAAAAGACGACCGTCAGGACGATCTGGAGAATGGGCACCCACTTCATAGCCGCATGGCTGATCGCCCGGTAGGCATTCTGGGTCTGCAGGTCCGCCCGGGTCGCGGCGTAGACGTCGATGGCCGCCGCGCCAGAACTGCCGGCCATGGTATGCATGGATTGCGTCATCGCATTCATCAGCACCGCCTGCTTCATGATGTCTGCGGCAGACTTCGAGGTGCTGGTAAGATAACTATAGGCCCCCGGCAGCTCGGAGAAGAGCTTGGCCTTGGCAATGCTGGTCGTCGCCTTGGGATAGAGCGAGCGCCCGAAGATCTCGCCAAGGCGATCCAGAATGCCGTTGCTGCCGTTGACCCACTGCCCGTCGAGCGCAGTATAGGCTTCCTGGCAGGTGACAATGGTTGAGCTGACGCCTGAGCCACTGCGCGTCAGCCAGCGTTGCGCCCGGCCGGCCGAGCCGGGGCCGATCGCAGCCCAGAGATCATCCGAGCGCGACAGCTCATAAAGGGAGTATTGGCCGAGCGCGATGTCGTAGAACACGCACACCCGAAAATGCTCGTCCAGGTTGGCGGCGAACTCGGCGTCCTGGAGGCGCAGCTCCTGCGTCGCCTGGAGGAGGCGCACGCCATAGATCATGCCGTTGCGGCTGTAGTTGAGGTCATTCGGCAAACCAAAGACCAGCTCCGCGCCGCGGACGAGATAGTCGCCCACCTGGCTGGAGAAGCCGGCAACCAGTGCCAGCCCGAGAGGCACGCCCGCCACCTGCGTTGGCGTCAAGGACGGGTTGACCCGGTCCGTCACATGGACTGCCATCTTGGGGACAAGCAAGGTCGTATAGATGAGCAGCACCACCATGAAATCCTTGAGCCAGCCGCGCCAATCCTGGCTGAGCGCCAGGGTCAGCATCATCCACCCCAGCGCGATCACCATGATCACCTGCAAAAGCGAGCCATAGCCGCCCGAGCCGGTCCAGCTTGCCACCGCCTGGAACACGTTGACGAGGTATTCGCCCCCGCCGATCGTGAAGACCTCGATCGTGGCCATGTCCCCCTCCCCTTGCCGCTACAGCCGGCTGGCCGAGATCGAACGCGACCAGTCGATGGAGGCCGCCATGGGCGCTGCCATCTGCGCCGCAAGCATGGATTCCAGGAACGCGGTGCGCTGGATGATCTGCATCACAACCGAGACTTTCGAGTGTACCTCGCGCTGCCGGTTGGCGAGCGCCGCCTGCGAGCGGCCGATCAGCTCGGCCCAGGCCTGAAGCTTGGCCTCATCAGAGGCGATGAAATTGGCCTGCGAGCGCGAGATGATCGAGAAAAAATGGTCGAGCTGGGCAAAGAGCAGGTCGATCGCCGTCACTTCCGCCAGCGTATCACGGTCATCGATGTTCAGGCCCCGGCCATAGGCCGCCTGCACCACCAGCACCTTGTAGAGCGGGATGGTTGCGACCTGAAGCAGGGCCTTTTCGTTCTCGGTGAGCGCCGCCGAGCCGCGCACCTTGGTTGCCATGGTATCGATCATGCCGCGCACCTTGGCGCGCAAGGCATCCGCGGCAGCCAGGTTCAGCTGGGTCAGTGTGGGGTTGAGGCATTTGTCGTGCTCATCGCACTTGTAATACTGGACCGGCGGCGATCCCGAGCCATCGAGCAGCGCGGTTGCCAGCCGTCCCGAAGAATCGCCCAGGACCGGGCTGTATTTGCCGGGCGAGGCATCGCTGGGCGGTTGGTAGATGATGGTGCCAACCAAACTCATCACATATTCCATCATCTGGTAGTCGTGCGTGCCGCCAGCCTTGAAGTAGTCGGTCTTTTTCAGGATTTCCCAGGTGAAGTTGCGCGGCAGCGCCGGATTGACGTCCTGCGTCAGCGGATCGGCTGCCGCGACCGTTGCGCTGCGCTGGCCCTTCGAGCCGCAGCCGTGCTTGGCCGCCGCATAGTCGGTAAAAAGACCGGACGAGTTGCCGATGCTCTCGCAGAATGCCTTGTCGGCCAGGTCGCTTTGCGGCCAGACCGCGCCCACCAGCCCCTGTGCTGCCTCGCAGCTTGAGATGTTGAAATTGTTCATCAGCTGCGCGGCCTGGCGCATGCTCTCGAGCACATGGCCGCACTCGGGACAGACGGTATCGATCGCGATCTTGAAGGCAAAGCCGGCCGCATTGTTGGCCACGGCCTTCATGAGCGCGACAATCTCGCCGCCATTGACGAAGGAAAAGGATCCCGAGAACAGATCGATGCCGCCGCAACCGGCCCGGGCGCTGGGCAGCTGCAGATTGGCGATGTTCGTCGTCTTCTGGGGCATGCGCACCCAGACGTTGCCAAGGCTGTAGTAGCCTGCCGACTGTCCCTGAAAGGCCGACGGGCCGGTGACGTTGGCGGCCGCGCCCATGTCATCGAACGCCTGCGCCATGGACGAGGCCACGTCCGCCTGCACGGAGACCGGGAGCACTGCCAGATGCAGCCCGGCCAGAAGCGTCATCCCATACGCCACACGGTACAGCACGGCCTTGGCCTGCCTGAGCATCACTTCTCTCCTAATAGTCTTCCCCTGGCTTCGTCTGGGTCAGAATGAAAATCCGCTCCAGGATCTCGTCGGCCGAGAGCAGCCCATGTCCGATCGGAATGAACTGCTTCGTCTCGGTATCGAACAGCACCAGGGCCGGAACCGTCTTTGAGGGCAGGCCCATGCGCGCGCTCTGGCCCCGATCAACGACTGCATCCGGAAAATCCGGATTGGCGCCGCCATCCATCGAGACCGCCTGAATGTGAAGGCCATAGGTCTGGTCGATGTACTTGAGAACCGGCGTCATCAGCCGGCACGAGGGGCAGCTGGCGGCGTAGAAATAAAACAAGCCATACCGCTCCGGCAGCTGGGCCATGAGCGCTTTCTTGTCGGATTGGCGTGCGTCCAGCCAGGCCTGCTTGCCGAGCGTCGAGACCGGGCGCTTCAAGGTGTAGTCCAGGTCCGGGCGCTGCCAGAGGAGCCGCTGCCAGACGTCGGTGAAAAGGCCTGACCGGTCCAGCTGCTCGCGCTGGAAGGCGACATAGGCCGCCACATTCTCCTCGGTCGGCTCGAGAATGGCCCGCGCCTTCAGCTCGCGCAGTTTCTCGGTCACCTCGCCCAGACGCTCCTGGTATGAGGGCTCTGGTTCCGGGGCAGGCTGTGTCGCCGGAGGCGTTGGCTCAGGTCGGGTACAGTAGAACCAGTGACCCAGTTGCCGCTCTTCACAGTAGAAGCGCTCGGCCTGACCGGCAGCGCCAGCAGAACCGCTGCCGGCGCTCGCTGCCGTTAGAAGCGCCAAGATACTGGCCAGCGCCCGCGCAAAGGCCCGGCCCGGACACACGACTGCAGTGGCGCGCCCGGTTCCCGCTTGCCGCGCCACTGCACGGCACCAAAGCCAATCAATGGCGCGTTTCATCCGCGCCTCCCCGGCCTGTCAGCGTCCACATCAAGCCGACCTGCCACAAGCCGCAGCCACCATCGATCTGCCGCACCAGGGCTTCAAAGAACAGCCGCGTGGCATCCTCTCCGGAACGTGTTAACTGCCATTTGCAGCCATCTCTCGAGCGTACCCAGCCACGCTTCGTCATGGCCTCCAGAGACTCCGACACGCTCTTTTCAGAGATCTGCAGCTCGTAGTGGCGCGTCAGGGTGTGAGCCAGCGCCTCTGGCGGCGCGCTGTGCATTGCCCAGAGGGCAAGGGCAACTGTCAGCTGAAACGACGTCGTCTCCAGGCACGGTTCAGGTTTCCTCATTGCGCGGCCTCGTAGTACTGGGTGATGCGCTGCTTCATCTGATCGATCGTCGCCAGGTTATCCGGCAGGCGCGCCGCCTCGGTGAACTCGGCGTAGACTTCGCTGAAATCCATCTGCGAGAGATCAAGCTGGGCGAACTGGTCGATGGTCAGGCCCGCACAGGTCTCCTCCTTTGGGTCCGCCCACGGCAGGCCCAGCTGCCGGCGGCCCTCGACCTGAAGAATGCGGCTGAGCTTGCTCGCAAAACAGCAGTGGGCCTCGCGCTTCTTGGTGCAAACGCCGAGCGTCCTTGCGCTGCAATAGGTGCCGACATAGTGGCACAGGCCGTTCTCACGCCGCTCCTTGAGCAACCGGTCCTCGGCATCGCAGCCACCGATGAGCGGCAGTCCCCGTGGCACGCAGCAGTTGATCGCACCAAAAATGGTCTTGGCGCAGGTGAGGCGCTCGCCGCCAAACAGGGTCAGGTTTTCCGGATCCAGCTCCTTGCCGACCTGACCCATGGCCTGAAGCGCGACGGCCGCATCCTTGAACTCGGTGTTGGGCTCGCGCGTGATCGTCTCGCAGCTGCCGTCCATGCAGACGACGTCCGCATCGCAGATGTATTGGGTCGTCTGCTGCGGTGCATCCGGGATCGGGCAGGCATAGACCCGCTCCCACATCGAGCACGGCGCGCCTTCGGAGAGGCATGCCTCGCGCCGGAAGGTACAGCCCAGCTCTTCCAGCGGGCCGCAGTCGCTGTCCGGCGTGAACGCCGCGCACCCGTAGGTGCGCACCCACCCCCAACAGTCCTGCGTGATGCTGAGACCCTCAATGGTGCGGGTCTGAGGCGCACTGTCAGTGCAGACTTCGGTCGGCGCAGAGCAGGCGGCATTGGCGGCGAGGCCGGCGCAGGCGCTCTCGTTTCGTGTCGACCCATGGTAGGTTGCGGTGCTGGAGAGCAGCGTCGCGCCTGGCACCAAAGCCGGGCACTGCATCTCCAGGATGAGCTCGCCCGGCTCGACGCACCCGAAGCGCCCCTCGACCAGGCACGCCCCCGGCCGGGATCCGGTCAGGGAGCAGCTCGTGTGTCCGTCGAACAGGGCGCAGTCGTCCACCTGGTTGCGCACCGGATCATGGCTGCACTCGTACCGGTGCCTTGTCCGGATATCGTGCTCGAGCGTGATCGGACAGGCGCGCGCGCCCTCCTCAACCCGCATGCCGCTATTGCACGTTTGCTCGTAGGTTGCCCCGATGTCGCCGCCCGGCGGCAGCGGCCGGCAATCGCCCTGCTCACCCGAGTAGCCGGTGACATAAATACCCGGGTCGGCGGAGACCGCCATCCCGCCGGCAATTGCCGCTTCGATGTCGGCCGTCTCGAACTGCGGGCGCAACGCCATGCTGGAGTGGACGGTTGCAGCGCCGGGATGGCTTGAGACTTGCGCCTGCCCCATTGCACCCATGACGTCTGGACTGTCCTGGTAGCTGCTCTCGGGATAGGGCCCCGCCTGGTATCCGGGCAGCCGCTCCGCTGTCGGCGCGGTTGTGGCGCCGGCCTGCACTCCGGGGAGCAGTTGCGCGCCGAACGCTTTGGCGTCTTGCTTGATCGCATCGATGTCGCCCGAAGCGATCGCCCTGCTGGCCAGTCCCAGCGCCAACAAGGCCAGTAGCAAAGAACGCAGCGTCATGGCTCGGCCCCTCCGGAGCGCGCCGGCTGCTTCAGCCGCTGCGCCAGGACCTTTGCGACGGCCGCGCCAGGCCCCCGTCCGGCGGCCACCGTCTCCAGCACATAGGCGACGCTCACGTTGCCGGTCATGCGGTCATAGGGCGGCGGGGTGTCCTGGCAGTCAAAACCGTCGCACAGCTCAAAGCCGGTCGAGACCACAACGAAGGTCGGCGCCTCGATAACGCCAAAGGCCCGGAACAGGCGCGGATCGATGCCAATGTTTGCCGGTGCCTTGTTGGCCCCGAGCGCTCCGAGCAGGCGATTGCGAAACGCCTTGATGCTGTTCTGCGGCATGCCGCGAAAGACGACCGCGCCGCCGACGGCCGTCACGTCCTGGACGATCTGGCGCAGCGCGGCCTCGGGCATGGAAAAGGAAACGAAGGCCAGCAATTGCGGCCCGACCTCCTCGCTTGCGCGCTGGAGCTGCTCGGAGGCGGCGACCAGCCGATCAAGGTCAAGGCCTTCGACCGGCGCGCCGGCAGAGGCAGGTGCTGCCACCCGGTTCGCCCGCGCGGATTGCCGAAGCGCCTCAGCCTCGCCGCGCAAGGCCTCCGCCCGCTGCCGGATCGTCGCGGCAAAGGCCTCGGCTTCGGAGGCATGGGCCCTGGCCCGCTCGCGGATGGCCTCGACCTCGCCTTTCGTCATTGTCTCCTGCGCCGCGACCGGACTGGCAAACAGCAAGGACAGGAGCATCAGCCTACGCATGGTCCTCCCCTCCCAAGACACAGCAGTTGCGTTTGCACCTGGCGCGGTCGCCGAAGCTTCTGACAATGACAAGGCACATCTGCCCGCCGCCACTCCGCAAACGACACACGCGTTCGGCACACAGGAGATACGCTCATCGCCGAACGGCCTTGATCTTGCCCGGTGCCAGCGTCTCTTACGCACCACCCGGGGCGCTGAGGAGAAAAGGCAGAAGGATCCGCGCGCATAGCCCCTCCCCTCACAAGACACAGCAGTTGCGTTTGCGCCAGACGAGGTAGCCGAAGTCCTCGCCGATGACGGGGAGCATCTGGCCGGCACCGTACAGCAGCGGGGAGGCGCCGATCGGCGCGCAGGCATAGCGCCCGGAGGTCTGCGGGCGCGGATTGACGGCCTGCAGGCGGTACTGCTGCTTGCGCAGGATCGGCATCGGGTATTTGCTGCACAGACCCTTTGCGCCCATGGTGCCTTCGGCGACCATCTGGCGGTGCAGCTTGTAGATGAAGCGCGAGAGCGCCAGACGCGAGCCCTGCACGTGGCCGAACTGGGCCGGAATATTGCCGTTCATCGGGTACATGGTACCAAAGCAGCCGGCACACCAGCTGAGCGGATCCAGCGGCAGCGCCGTTGTTGCGGCCACGCAGTCGGCCGCGCAGGCCGCGGTTGCCAGCGGGCTGGCGAAGAGCACCGCTTCCGGGTTGATGATGGTGGCCAGTTCGGAATCCTGCCAGAGCGGGTCGACCTCGCTGATGTAGGCCACGTCGATGGAGCCCTCGTCCATGCAGGCAAAGTCGGTCAGCAGCTCGAGCCAGTAGATCAGCGGATAGACATACCAGTGCACATGCCAGCCGCCGCTGTTCTGGCCATTCCCGCCAAGGATCGAGGGGCCGGCGAACTGCTTGTGGCCGATGTCGAAGCCCGGGTTCAGGCTGAGCCCGCCGAGGTTGACGAAGCACCACGGCTTCATGCTGACGTCGGCCAGCCGGATCGGCTCCCAGAAGCCCATGGAGACGCCGACCTGAAGGGGCGGACAGTAGCACACCGGCAAGGGCGGGTTCGGCGCATCCGGCCGCCCCGAGGGCCAGACCGGAAACGCGCCAACTGAGATCGGGAACAGGCAGGACCAGCAGATGTCGGTGATCGGGTTGACGAACCGGCCCGAGCATTTGCCAGGCAGAACGGCCGCTGCCGGGCTGGTCAGGCCGATCGCCGTCACGAAGGCGAGGAGACACCACAGCCTCATGGCTGGTCTCCCAGGGACTGCCTGCTTATGGGGACTTCGCGGATGCGCAGCTGCCGGCCCTCCTGCTCGATAACCGCCGGCACATGGGAAAGGCCGAAGCGCGCGGTCAGCTTGCCTGCCTGATCGAAATAGAAGCGCCGCTTGTGCTGCTCCATCAACCGGAAGGCCGACCCATTTGTGAGGATGAGCTTGACCGTCTCAGGCGCGGTCGACGTCACCGCCCAGCGCACCTGCGCATCATCCGTGCCGTCGAGGAAGACGAGGCGCTGGCGCAGGCCGACGTGATCGAGCGGATTGACCCGGGTCCCGCGCGCCGCAACGAGCCTGCCCTCGGCATCGCGAATGTCTTCCTGCAGCTCGATGCCGGGGTCGAACAACCAGCTGCGTGGGCCTTGCGCCGGGGCCAGGCCACGCACCGCGGGCGGATCGAGCACCTGCGCCTTGACGGTCTCGGCGAGCTTTCGGTTGGCTGCCGCCAGGGCGCCGTTTTTTTCCATGGCGCGCAGTCGGGCCTCGATCACCTTGAGGAAATCTTCCTCCACAATTGGAAACACCGCGCCCGCCTGGCCATAGTCCTTTGCCTGCACCGGCAAGGCCAGCGCCGACAGGAGCGTTGCCGCAATTATTGGTTTGAGGATCAACGCCCTGCCCATACCCACCTCACAGGATCGGCGTGCCGATGCCGGCGATATGCCGGTGCGGCACCCACCCGATCTCGGCATAGCGGCTGTCAAAACCATCCGGGTGGGGCGTTGCCACAAAATAATGGCCGGGCGGGATGACGCCCGTTGGCCCCAGGGCCAGCGGCACGCCCCGGCGCGAGCGCGCCTTGGCGGTTGCAACCGGTCGCCCGTTGACGAGGAACGTGCGCCCCTGCCGGGTCACCACATCGCCCGGCATGCCCACAATTCTTTTCCCGAAAAGCTGGGGCCGCTCCCCGAAATGCGTGCGGACCAGCGGCGTTGGGGGCACCTGGAAAAAGACGTAGTCGCCGCGCGAGGGCTGCTTTTCCCGGTCGATCCAGAACGCCCAGTTCGGCAGGCTTTGCGTGATGTTGATGACAAGGCCATGCCGGCGCTGCCAGCTGTCGACAGCTGATAGCGCAAACGTCAGCAGCGCCAGAATACCATAGGCTGCATAAAGCCGCCGGCGCTGGGGCGTCCAGAAGCGGGGAGCAACGCTGTCAGCGCCCATCCCTTGCCCCCTTTGCGGGCCCCGGTGTCATTGCCCGCGCAACCGCCGCCTCAACGGCCGGGGTGACATCCGGCACACTTCGGCCAAGCGTGGCTTCAGAGACCAGTACAATCGTCTGGCCATCACTGAGACCCGCGATCGCGGCTTCCACGGCCTGCAAATAGGCTTTGGTGCGGCGCTCGGCCTCGTCATCCGTCACCCCTGCCCGCGCCGTCTGCGCAACATAGGATTCAACGAGTGACTGGAGCGAGACGCTGACAATCCGTTGTCGCTCAAATTCCAGCACCTCGCGCGTCAGCCAGGCACCCCACACCACAGCGGCAATTCCAAGCAAGGCGGCAGCCAGCATGTCGACCCGCCACCCCAAAACATGCCGCCGATGCCAAGCGATGACATTACCCTCCCCGCTCATGCCTGCCCTCCTTTGCCGGCAGGCCACCCAGCTCTCAGACGACGAAGGAGGACCGGCAGGCGCACGACGCAGACCCCCGCCAGCAGAACCGTCATGGCAATGAGCGTCATGTCCTGAAACGAGGCCTGGCGCGCGGCGTCCGCCGCCACATAGCGGACTGTCAGATTGTGCAGGTGCAGGAGAAAGGTGTGAAAGCTCGCCCCGCTCAGCAGGAAAAATGTCGCCGTCACCACACCAAGGCCCGCCAGGCAGTTGCCGGCCAGCCAGAGCAGCAGCGTCAAACCGGCGAACAGGCCGTCCTGCACGCGGCGGCCAAAAGCCTCACTCGGCTGCCAGACGCTCATCATCCAGCTCCTTCGTCTGCGGTTTTTGCTGTGCGCCGAACGACACCGTCTCGATGGCCTCGGCCATGGTGCGCCCTTGCGCCACTTCGGCCTCGATCGCGGCAAACACGGTCGGGCTCGAGGAGTAGACGGTTCCTGAATAGCGGTCCAAGACCAGCCGGCCGATGGCGGTCATGTCCGGGCCGCGGATGTAGACTTCCGAATAGTCCTCGCCCTGCCGACGGACCGAGCGCAGGAGAGTTTCGGTCGCGTCATCCATCTGGAAGCGGGCGTTTTTCCGAAAATCCAGAATGCTCTCTGCCGTCTGCTGGAGCAGCAGCATCCAGTCGCTGTTCTCGAGCGCCGCCTTTGACCCTTCCGCGAGATAATAGTCGTTGAGCGAGTGCGTTGCGGTGATGAGGCTGCCGCGATACTTGCGGATGGTGCGCGCCAAAAGGGCCACCGCCTCAGCGATCGAGCCGCCCTGCAGATGCTGGTGCGCCTCATCCAGCAAAACCGCCTTCAGTTCCTGGCGCGGCCGGCTCATCATCATCTGCATGATCGAGAATAAGATGGCCGCAAGGACGACGGCGCGCAGCTCGACCTTGCCGCGCAGCTCGGCCATCTCGAAAACGGTGAAGGGATCATCAAGCCTGAGGGTGGCAGTCCCTGCAAAAAAGCTGCCGTAGGTTCCGCTCGATCGGTAGGGCTTGAGGCTTGCCGCCAGATTCTCCCCCATCTCGCCCGAGCCGGCCAGATGCTCGGCAACGTCATCGATCGAGCCCGCCTGCGCCTTGTCACCCCACACCCGGTTGACCGCCTCGTCCATCAGGCCGCGCTCGGCGTCCGTCAGCTGCCCGGTGAAGCGTGCCATCTGGCCAAGAATGGTGCGGATGAAGGTCAGGCTCTCGAGCCGGTAGTCCTCGTCATCGCTGGCCCGCGTGGGGTCGACCATGGAGAAGGGATTGAGCCCGATACCCGAGGACAGGGTAAATTCGATGAACTGCCCGCCCTGGAGCTTGGCGCTGTGCTCGAACGAGCGGCCATCGTCCAGGACCAACACCCGCGCGCCTGCCCCGCGCAGAGCAGCGACCAGCTCCTGCAGAAGCACCGACTTGCCCGAGCCTGACTTGCCGATGACGACCGTGTTGTGGTTGCCGGCGCTGTTCTCGAACGGAGACCAGAAGAAGGGCTGACCGCGCCGTCCGACCAACAGCAGATGGGGAACCGCGCCACCCAGATATTCGCCCTGGACCGGCACAAGGCTGGCGGCGGCCGTTGTCAGCTGCGAGCGCAGCCGCTTGAGGCGAAGCATGTCCTCATAAAGACCATCGGCAAACGTCAGCGGCAGGGCAGCGAGCAGGCCCTGGATCTGCAGGAACCGCTCGTCAATCAACTCCCACCCGGCGGCAGCGTAGACAGAGCGCACGATCTCTTCATAGCGATCGCCGCGCCCCTCGGGCGCATAAACGAGAAGACCGTAGTAGAGCTGCACCAGCTTGCGGCCATTGCCGAGCTGCTCATGCACGTACTGCCACTCGGCCTGCTGATCGCGCAAGCTGGGAATGAACCGCGCCGAGCGGCCCTCGACAAGGCTCGTCGTCCGCATGAATTTGTAGGAGGCCCTCGATTTTGCCGCCGTCTCGTCCGGCACGGCAAAGCAGCATATGGTTGCCACCGGACAGGGCATTCTCAGCTTGCTGGAGAAGAGATCCCCGATCAGCCGCGCCATGTCCCAGGGGGCCCAGCGCTGCGGGAACGCCCTCACCCCGAAATGGCGCAGATCGAACCTGTCGGGCAGGACCTCGCCCATGCCCGGCGTGCCGTCGGCGCTGCGGCCAATCATGCGGAACCGCTCGGTGCGCAGCACCATTCTCTCGGGCTCGATCCTGAGCTCGATATCCCGGCGCACGGCCTGATCGGCGATCGGATCGAGGGCCGAGTAAGCGCATCGCTCGGCAGCGCTTATCGTCGTCGGCGAGGTCAGCTCGTCGACGAGTTCAATCAAACCCTCCGGCTCGACCGTGCGGCTGTCGACCTCCAGGCTCCTGAGCGCGCTTTGCAGCGACTCCCGGGTCGAGACCAGCGCCTCGGCCCCTGCCTTGGCTGTTGCTGCAACGCCGACCGAGAGGAAGACCCGGTGCTGGCGTAGATGAAACGGCGCATCCCCGGACAGGGAGTCCCAGACGCCTCGTTTCAGATAATCCGCGCGGTGGCGCGCCATGTGCTCGTAAACGCCGCCGACCGTATAGCGCTTTGCAAACCATGCGTCGATCACCCGGCCGACCCGCGGCGACATCCAGTGGAGCACCTGCACCCGGCTGCCCGCCGGCAGGCTTTCCGAGAAGAACTGGGCCAGGGTCTCGGCCACCTGATCATTCGCGCCGACGAGCGGCGCGATCTCGAGGACAAAGCCCCGCGACTGGCGGTTGAGATAAAGCCGGCTTGCCGGATCA